>DATJLB010000339.1:0-10081 GCA_035490915.1 Geobacteraceae bacterium | reverse complement strand
CCGGCACCGGGAAGGAGTTGATAGCACGCGCCATACACCGGTTGAGCGGGCGTAAGGATCATGCCATGGTCAAGCTGAACTGCGCTGCCCTGCCGCCGACGCTGATCGAGGCCGAACTGTTCGGGCGCGAGAGGGGGGCCTACACCGGGGCTCTGACAGCGCAGGCCGGGAGATTCGAGGCTGCTGACGGGTCGACGATCTTTCTCGACGAGGTCGGTGAACTTCCCCTGGAGCTCCAGGCGAAACTCCTCCGGGTGCTCCAGGAAGGGCAGTTCGAGAGGCTCGGTAGTTCGAAGCCCATCAGCGTCGATGTCAGGGTCATTGCGGCGACCAACCGCGATCTTGCGCAGGCGGTCAGCGAAGGACGGTTCCGGGAAGACCTCTACTATCGTCTCAATGTCTTCCCGGTCTCCGTGCCTCCCCTCCGGGAGCGCCGGGAGGACATCCCGCTGCTGGCTCGGGCCATGGTGAAGGAGTTCGGCAAGGTTTTCGGCAAGACGATCGAGCGTATTCCGACGAAAAACATGGAAGCCCTGAAAAACTACCACTGGCCTGGCAATATCCGGGAGCTGCGCAATGTGGTCGAGAGAGCCATGATCCTGAGCACCGATGCCACGCTGGTCGTCGACCTGCCCGACCGGCCCGCCATGGGCATCACCCTGCTGTCGTCGCTGGCCGAGATGGAACGAGCACATATCCTCGCCGTCCTGGACAGGACGGGCTGGCGCGTTCGCGGCAAGGGCGGCACCGCATCGGTCCTGGGGCTCAAGCCCACGACCCTGGAATCGAAAATGAAAAAACTGGGCATCAAGCGTAAATCACGCATGCCCGAAATATAGTATGATGTACTAAATATCGTAGCTTTCCTTTCTTATGCAGTCCTCATGGTAAATTTCCTGCAATAACGGCCCATTATCCCCCCTCTTGCTCTCTGGTCTGATCTCTTGTTGTACGAAATATCGTGTTTAGTGGGTCTGCGTCCGGCTGTAGAAAAATATTCTATCAAAAAATCTACGCAATATTAATGTTTTAGAAGCTGTAAGCATATGTGGACCGGTTTGTGCAAAACGACGTTATGTAAATGTTCTTGCAGGCGAGTGTTGGATTTATTGCTGTCGGAAACAGGCTGAAGCAGTTACCTCTGGGAGACGAGGAATGAACCACCCGGTTCTCGAACAAGAAAGCGAAATGTACCGGAGAGTTAGAGATCCCCGACTCTACTCTAAGATCATGAACCCTGAAGATACCGTTCAGCTGTTTCGGGACGGGATGTATCTGGGATTTTCGGGGTTTGCCGAGGGGCATCCGAAGACCGTCCCCGGCCTTCTGGCCGATTACGTGGAAAGCAACGGACTGGTCGGCAAAATGCGCTTCAGCGTCTTTACCGGCGCCTCCATAGGGACGGATGTCGACAACCGCTGGTCCAGGCTGAGAATGCTTGACCGGCGCTGGCCGCACCAGCAGGGCGATACGATCCGGCTGGCGATCAACGAGGGGGGGGTGAGTTTCGGCGACAGACACCTGTCGATGTTCGCCCAGGATTTCGGGTACGGCTTCTACACCCTGGAGCATGGCGGGAAGGTGGATATCGGTGTCATCGAGGCGAGTTGCATCACGGAAGACGGCGGGATCGTGCCGACCCTTGCCGTCGGCATAGTTGCCGAGATCGTGGCCCGGGCCGAAAAGCTCATCATCGAGATCAACACCAAGATCCCCTCCTTCGAGGGGTTGCACGACTGCCTCACGTTCGAGGCGCCACCGATGAAGCAGATCTATCCCGTCCGGCACGTGCATGACCGGATCGGTTCGACCAGCATCCCCTGCGACCGGAACAAGATCGTTGCCATCGTCGAATCGTGGAAAGACCCCGTCGGTCGCCCGCTGGGACCGTCAGACGAGAAATCGGACCTGATCGCCTCCCACGTCATCGACTTTCTCCGGTTCGAAGTGAAGAGCGGCCGGTTGCCGCAGAATCTGCTCCCGCTCCAGTCTGGGGTGGGGACCATTGCCAACGCCGTCTTCGGCGGTTTGCTGAAGAGCCCGTTCAAAAACCTCAGCGTCTGGACCGAGGTCTTCCAGGATAACCTCATGGACCTCTTCGATGCCGGCAAGCTCGATGCGGTCTCGGCCGCATCATTCTCCCTTTCCGCGGACGGCCTGAAACGCCTGTTCGCAAACTGGGAGAGGTACACAAGGAATACCATCCTCCGCCCGATACAGATCAGCAACCATCCCGAGCCGGTGCGCCGCCTCGGCCTCATCTCCATGAATACACCTATCGAGTTCGACCTGTACGCCCATGTCAATTCATCGCTCGTGAACGGATCCCGCATGCTGAACGGGATCGGAGGATCAGGGGAATTCATGCGCAATGCCTACCTCTCCATCATGCATACCCCGTCCACACGGCCTTCCAGGATCGATCCGAACGGTATCAGTTGTGTGGTCCCGATGGTGCCACATGTGGATCACACGGAGCACGACATGGACGTGCTCGTGACTGAACAGGGGCTGGCGGACCTGCGGGGGCTCGCTCCCAGGGAGCGGGCGCAGCGGATTATCGACAAGTGCGCCCACCCCGAATACCGGCCGATCCTGCAGGAATATTTCAGCCGCGCCAGCCGGGAGTGCCTGGCACGGGGAAACGGCCACGAACCGCACATGCTCTACAAGGTCTTCACCATGCAGAGGAATCTGGAGGAACACGGCACCATGAAGATCGCAAACTGGGACTAGCAGGTTGCTGAAAAACAGCCATCTCGCCGCCGTCCTCGCAAGCTTCCTTGTGCGGCGTAGCGCTGCTACGCCTCCGTGGAGCTTGCTCCGGGTGCGACGATCTGACTATTTTTGAGCAACCTGAGTTTTTCAACATACTGCTAGAGGAGATTTTGTATGGAAAGCACGCTACCCCTCGGTGGAGAGTTCCTGCTGACAGACACCTCCGGGAGAATTTTCGTCCCTGAGGACTTCAGTGCCGAGCAGCGTCAGATAGCGGAGACGACCGAAGAGTTCGTGAAGAACGAGATCCTGCCGAACCTGGAGCGGATCGAGAGCCAGGATTTTGCCTTCACCGTGGAGAAGCTGCGGCAATGCGCCGGGCTGGGGCTGTTCCTGCCTGAGGTGCCGGAGGAGTACGGGGGGCTGGAGCTGGGGAAAACCACCAGCATGCTCCTGATCGAGAAGATCTCGCCCGCAGGTTCCTTCTCCATCACCTACGGAGGCCAGACGGGGATCGGACTCCTGCCGCTGGTCTACTACGGCACCGCCGACCAGAAGGAGCGCTACCTGGGGAAACTCGCCTCGGGTGAATGGATCGGGGCCTACGCCCTGACCGAACCCGACTGCGGGAGCGATCCCCTGAGCTCGCGGACCACGGCGTTTCTGAGCGAGGACGGGACGCACTACGTCCTCAACGGGACAAAACAGTTCATCACGAACTCCTCCTTCGCCGACCTCTTCACCGTATTCGCCAAGATCGACGGCAGGCACTTCACGGCGTTCCTTGTGGAGAGAGGGTACGAGGGTTTTGCGGTCGGTGCCGAGGAGAAGAAGATGGGACTCATGGGGTCGTCCACGACCCCGCTGGTGCTCCGGGACGTGCGGGTGCCGGTGGCGAACCTCCTGGGGGAACCGGGCAAGGGGCACAAGATCGCCTTCAACGTGCTCAATGTAGGCCGGTTGAAGGTGGCGGCGACCAGTTCGGGCATGGCCAAGGGGGCCTTTGCCGAGGCGGCGTCGCATGCGGGGGAGCGAAAACAGTTCGGCCGCCCGATCGGAGAGTTCGGCGCGGTCAAGGAGAAGCTGGCCGACATGGTGGCGGCGATCTTTGCCGCGGAGTCGGTGGTCTACCGGGTGGCGGGGCTCCTGGACGAGCGAATCGCGACACTCGATCGCGGCGCCGCCGATTACTACGAGCAGTACCAGAAGGGGATCGAGGAATACGCGGCGGAGTGCGCCATCGCCAAGGTGTTCTGCAGCGAGCAGCTGGACCGGGTGGTTGACCAGGCGGTCCAGATCCATGGGGGGTACGGCTACATGAGCGAATACCCGGTGGAGCGCTACTACCGGGATTCCCGGATTCAGCGGATCTTCGAGGGAACCAACGAGATCAACCGGATTCTCATCCCCACCATCCTGTTCCGCAGGTCCGATGCCGGCAAACTCGACCTCTGGGGAAAGACGAAAAGGGCGCAGGAGCGGATGATCGAACTGGAAGTGGCAGACGACGGGCAGGGGCAGGGGGAGTTCCCCCTCGAACGCTCCCTGCTGCACAACCTCAAGGTGCTCTTCCTCGGCATCCTCGGAGCAGTGGCGCCGGTCAGGGGATCCCAGGAGGTGATGCTGGCCGTGGCAGACATGGTCATGGAAATCTTCGCCCTGGAGAGTTCTGTAGTGCGGGCCGGGCAGGTGTGTGCCTCGGCCAGCGACAGGAGGCAGGAACTGCTTCGAGGTGTGGTGAAGGTGGCGGCTTTCGAGCGCTCGGCGCAGTTTCATCTGGCCGCATCCCGCTGCTGCGCCTATGCGGGACTGACGACCTATAGAACCATGCTGAGAAAGAACCTGCAGCGACTCTCCTACTATCCGGTCGAAGGGCTGCTCGAAGCCAAGGATCTGTTGGCAGCGATGGCGCGGGAAGCGGGTCGTTATCTGTTCTAGCAGAGGGTGTCGGCACCTCGCGCGGTTCGCCGTCGGTGCCGGCGAGACGTGCTGTTCATCCGTAACGACACAAGGAAGGCGGTTGCCAGTGACAAGAGATTTTCGCTATTACCTGCGGGTACGCTATTCGGAGTGCGATGCGCAGAAGGTGGTGTTCAATGCCCGCTACGGTGACTACGTGGGGCTGGCCACTGCGGAGTTTCTGCGTGCCGCAGGGATGCATCAGGAGTTCTTCGATGGCGATCTCGGGTACCAGCTGGTCAAGCAGACCATCGAATGGAGGGCGCCGGCACGCTTCGACCAGATACTCGAGTTGTCCGTGAGCCTCATACGGCTCGGGAACTCGTCGTTCACCATCGGCACCCGTATCCGTATGGCCGGCCAGGAACCCGTTCTTGCTACGGCTGAAACCGTCCTGGTGTTGATCGATGAACGGATAATGAAGTCGGTGCGACTCACTGACCGTCACAGGGAGTCGCTGACAAACGGTGCCCCGGGGGGAGTCGCCGACCACGCGGGATATCTTGCGTGTCGTGGAGGGGCGCTCGATCCGTTGCTCGCACGGCTGCAAAGGAGTTGTTCCTCATGATCCGTCCTCTCGATACGTCATACGTCTATACCCTTCCCCTCGCAAGCGATGCGGCACTGCGCCGCCGCTACCAGGTAGTGAAGGACGATATCCCCGGCAACTTCCGCTTCGGCCTCCTTCTGGAGGTGCTCGACATCGTTGCCGGAGAAACCGCCCTGGCCTATGTGCGGCGCTTCCATCCGGAAGGGGAGGTGGTGACCGCGGCCATCGATAACATCATCATCCGTCATTCTGCCGAGGTGACGCGGGACGTCGTCTGCAAGGCCCGCGTGAACCATGTCGGCCGGAGCTCGCTTGAAATCGGAATCCGCATCGAACAGGCGGGGGAGGATGGCGGCGTGCGCCATGTCGGTTCCTGCTTTTTCCTGATGGTGGCACGTTCCGGTGTCGGTGAGGGAGCCGTCAGCCTGAGTCTCCCCCCGCTTGAGTTTCTGGATGAGGTGGAGATGAAGCGGGCAGCCAGGGCCCGGGAGCGACGGAACGCCTGCAGGGGGCACGAGGAAGCGGCCCTTCGGCCACCATCGCAGGAGGAGTACGAGATTCTTTACCGACTGCACCATGCCCAGGATGAGCCCGGTTTCTCCGGGCTGCGGGTCGGCAGGCTCGTGACCGAATCATGGGAACGGATGTATCCCGACCTGGAAATGGTTCCCACATCGGTCTTTGGCGGTTACCTGATGCGCCGCGCATACGAGCTCGCCGCACTCTGCGCGGAGCTCGTCGCACCCGGCAGGGCCGTGATCAAGGCGGTGAACCGGATCAATTTCCTGCAGCGGGTGCATATCGACGACAAGCTCCATTACACCTGCCGGGTGATACATACCGGCACTGCATCGATCAGCATCGAGGCGGATATCGAGCGCATCAGCCGCGACCGGAGAAGTAATGCCCTCTCCAATACCTGTCTCTTCACCTTTGTCAGCGTCGACGCCAGGATGCAGCCCAAGCCGGTGCCGACCGTCTACCCGACCACGTATGCCGAAGACGCGCTCTATCTGGCGGCGTACCGGCAGCGTGAGGCGTACCTGCTCGCGAGGGAGGCGAGGGGTCGGGCTCTTGGGGCCCAAGGGGAGACGTGCGGAGAGAGTGAAGAGGGCGGTATTCCTGCCATGCACAATGAACTGCAGCCTCTCGGGGCGGCCTCGGGAGCAAATTTTCAGGATTGAAAAAATGTTCTATTTTTTGTGTTGACAGGTAAAACGGTAATGTGGTACTTGTTTACTTAATTGGACCGCCGGACGCAACAGTCATGGGAGACGCATCCATGGAATTTACACGAGAGATATACTGGAATGTGGGGCACGGGGTCGTCGGACCCATGTACCTGTTCAGCTTTGCCGCCCTGGCGGTGTGTGTCTGGGGATTTTGCCGTCGGCTGCCCGTCTATCGGCTGGGGAAATCCCTCGATCGCCTCGATCAGCTCCCCCGGCGCATTGTCGGCATGGCCAGGAATGTGCTGGCCCAGGCCAGGGTAGTGCGCGGGTTCGGTCCGGGCGCCCTGCATTCCCTCTTCTTCTGGGGGTTCGGGCTGCTCTTCATCGGCACGCTCCTGGTCATGGCCCAGGCCGACTTTTCCCAGCCGGTGCTGGGGATCGTCTTCCTGAAAGGCTCTTTCTACAAGCTCTTCTCCCTGGTGCTGGACCTGGCCGGTCTCGCGGCCCTGCTGATGCTGGGCGGACTTCTCGTCAGGCGTTTTGTCGTCAGGCCGGAAGGGCTGGCGACGGTCCGCGACGACTACGTGATCCACTCCCTCCTCGTTGCCATCATCCTCACCGGGTTCTTCGCCGAAGGGGTACGGATGGCCGCCACGGAAATCGGGCGCAACCCGGAGCTGGCCCGATTTTCCCCCGTCGGCCTCCTGGTCGGCCGCCTGCTCGCCGGTATGACCCCCGATACCCTTGCCCTGACCCACAAGGCCCTCTGGTGGGTGGACTTCTTCCTCGCCATGGGGTTCATCGCGGCCATCCCGTTCACCAAGCTGCGCCACATCGTCACCACCAGCGCCAATTACCTGTTCGCCGACCTGGGACCAAAGGGGGCCATCGGCACCATCAACCTGGAAGACGACAGCATCGAGCAGTTCGGCGCCGCCCGGGTGACCGATCTTGCCTGGAAAGACATCTTCGATGCCGACGCCTGCACCAATTGCAAACGTTGCCAGGACCGCTGTCCGGCCCATGCGACCGGCAAGCCCCTCTCCCCGATGCAGGTCGTGAAGCAGATCGGCGAGACCGCCTTCACCGCTCCCGAGGCGGGGCTGACGGCTGCGGTTGGTGAGGACGCCCTCTGGTCATGCACGACCTGCCGGGCCTGCCAGGAAATCTGTCCGGCCAGCATCGAGCACGTCAACAAGATCCTCGAGATGCGGCGCAACCTCACCCTCATGGAGGGCTCCTTCCCGGGCGATGAGGTGAGAACCGCCGTGAACAACGTGGAGGTGAACGGCAACCCGTTCGGGCTGGCCTATGCCGGTCGCGGCGAGTGGGCTGCCGGGCTCGATGTGGCGGTCATGGAAGAGGAGAGCGACATCGACATCCTCTACTTCGTCGGCTGTTACGCCTCGTTCGACAAGAGGAACCGGGAGATCGCCCGGCGGTTCATCTCGATCTGCACCGCCGCCGGTATCAGGGTGGGGATTCTCGGCAAGGAGGAGAAGTGCTGCGGCGAACCGGTGCGCAAGCTCGGCAACGAATACCTCTACCAGATGACCGCCCAGGAGAACATCGAGCTGATCAGGGGGTATGGCGTGAAACGGATCGTCACCACCTGCCCCCACTGCTTCAATACCCTGGGGCGGGACTACCGGGATCTGGGGCTCGAGGTGCCTGTGGAACACTATACCACGTTCATCAACGGCCTCATCAGGGACAGCCGGCTCACCCTCACGCCGGAACGGTTCGAGTTCACATACCATGACTCCTGTTATCTCGGACGCTACATGGACATCATCGACGAGCCGCGGCAGGTGCTGGCGGCTGCGGGCGGGCAGCTGGCCGAAATGGCCAGATCCGGGTACGAGAGCTTCTGTTGCAGTGCCGGTGGCGGGCGCATCCTTGCCGAGGAGAAACTGGGATCGCGCATCAACGTGGCGCGGGTGCTGATGGCAAAGGAAACCGGTGCGCCGCTCCTCGTCTCCAACTGTCCCTTCTGCCTTACCATGTTCGAAGACGGCATCAAGACCGGGGGATGCGAGGGAGAACTGGTGGTAAAGGATCTGGCGGAGATCGTTGCCGAACGGATTGTTGCGTAGGGGCGGACAGTCTTGCCCTTGCGGGAATGCATAACGTGGAGGTCTATATGAAAATTCTCGTCTGCATCAAACAGGTTCCGGACATGGAATCGAGGTTCAAGGTGAATGCGGCAGGCAACTGGTACGACGAGACCGATCTGGCCTGGCGGATGAACGAGTACGACGAATACGCGGTGGAGCAGGCCGTGCAGCTCAAGGAACAACTGGGCGATACCCCCGAGGTGACCGTGGTGTCCATCGGGCCCGACCGGGTTGTAGAGGCGCTCAAGAAGGCCCTTGCCATGGGATGCGACCGGGGAGTGCATATCCGGGATGCGTCAGCCTGTGCCAGGGACCCGTGGCAGATTGCTTCCATCATCTCGGCATTTGCCGGAGACAAGGACTTCGACGTCATTTTCACCGGCATGCAGTCGCAGGACCGGGGGTCCGCCCAGGTCGGCGTGGTTCTTGCCGAAGAGTTGGGCCGCGCCTGCACCACGACCTTAGTCGGTTTTGAGTACGACAACGGCACCATAATCGCGAAGCGTGAGCTCGAAGGCGGACTGAAGGGAGTCGTGAAACTGAAGACCCCGGCGCTTGTCACCTGCCAGCTGGGGCTCAACGTTCCTCGGTATCCGACGCTTCCCAATATCATGAAGGCCAAGAAGAAGGAGGTAGCAGTCATCCCGGTTGCCGACCTGCTCAAGGAGGAGGCGCTGTCCAGCACTGCGAGTGCGTATCCTCCGCTACGGAAGGGGGGCGGTGTCGTTCTGGAAGGGGATCTGGGCGACGTGGCCGACAAGCTCATCGGTATCCTGAGGGAAAAAGCCGTGGTACGGAGATAGGAGGAGAGAGATGAAAGTACTGCTCATGTGCGAATACAGGGAAAGAAAGCTCCTTGACACCAGCTATGAACTGCTGGCTTTTGCCGAAAAACTCGGCGCCGACACAGCAATGGTCCTGATCGGGAGCGAAGCGGAGGTCCCTGCGGTGAACGGAAAGGTTTACCTGGCCGATGCCGCAAAATACGGCGAGTACAATCCAGACCTCCACAAGAAGCTTGTTCTGGCGGCCGTTGAACGGGAAGACCCCGATTACATCGTCTTTGTTCATTCATCGTACGGGTGGGACCTGGCGCCGCGGGTGGCAGCCGCCATGAGGATAGGCCAGATCTCCGAGATTGTCGGTATTGCCGACGGCGCTTTTGAGGTAGGGATCTGCAACGCCAAGCTTCGCCGCAGCGTGGCCCCGAAGACCGCAAAGGCTGTCCTCACCCTGCAGGCCGGTGCTTTCAATGCTGGCGTTGTGCGCACGGGAACCCCGCAGATTGAGCGGATCGATCTTCGGGACGTAGCCGCGGGAGAAGAGTTTGTCGGTTATGAGCCTGCCGAGCAGAAGGAGATCGATCTTACGAAGGCAGAGGTGATCGTCAGCGCCGGCCGGGGAGTGGGGAAGAAGGAGAATGTCCCGGTCATTGCCGCCCTGGCAAGGGCTCTGGGGGGGGAACTCGGGGCGAGCCGGCCGGTCGTGGACGCCGGTTGGGTGGAACACAGCCACCAGGTGGGGACCACCGGCCAGACCGTGTCCCCCAAGCTCTACGTGGCGTG
>DATJLB010000338.1:0-5316 GCA_035490915.1 Geobacteraceae bacterium | reverse complement strand
CTCCACTCACGAAACCGTGCAGGGAATTTTTTGATAAAATTCTTGACAAAGAAAAAAAAATGACCAAATATATAAAAACTATAGAGTAAGTGGAAACATTTCGTTTATGATGATTTCGATGAAGACAAAATACGCCCTCATGGCCCTCGGCGCGCTGGCCCGTGCGCGGGGGGAGGCGCTGCTGATCGCGGATCTCGCGCGCACTGAAGGTATCCCCAAGAAGTTTCTGGAGGCGATCCTGCTTGCCCTGAAAAACCAGGGGATCCTCGCCAGCCGCAAGGGCCCCGGCGGCGGCTATTCGCTGGCGGTATCGCCGGAGGCGCTTACCATCGGCCGGGTCGTGAGGGTCTTCGAGGGGGACCTGGCACCGGTCCCCTGTCTGAGCGACTCGGCGCCGGCCAAGTGCGCCGAGTGTGACGATATGGAGAGCTGCGGCATCCGCCTCGTCATGGACGACGTCAAGCAGGCGGTCGTTTCGGTGCTCGACCGGACCACGCTGGCCGAGATGCTGGAGCGGAGCGAGACGGAGCGGAAGAAGCGGCTGAAGCTGATCGATTACACGATCTGAGTCGTTTTATTTTGCACTAAAAGACTATAAAACCGATAGATAAAACAGCTTGTACGCGAAGGAGAGGGCCATGGCACGGATTTACGAGGACAATTCACGGTCGATCGGGAATACCCCGCTGGTGCGGCTGAATCACGTGACGAAGGGGACGGGAGCGACGGTGCTGGCGAAGATCGAGGGGCGCAACCCCGCCTATTCGGTCAAGTGCCGCATCGGCGCCGGCATGATCTGGGACGCGGAAAAGCGGGGTATCCTCATGCCGGGGGTGGAGATCATCGAGCCGACCAGCGGCAACACCGGGATCGCCCTCGCCTACGTGGCCGCCGCCCGGGGGTACCACCTGACCCTCACCATGCCCGAGACGATGAGCATCGAGCGGCGCCGCATCCTTGCCGCACTCGGGGCGAACCTGATCCTCACACCGGGTGCCGAAGGGATGAAGGGGTCGATCAGCCGCGCGGAGGAAATCGCCGCGTCCGACCCGGCGCGCTGGTTCCTGCCGCAGCAATTCAAGAACCCGGCCAATCCGGCGATCCACGAAATGACGACGGGTCCGGAGATATGGAAAGATACCGATGGCGGGGTTGATGTGCTGGTGGCGGGGGTCGGGACCGGCGGCACCATTTCCGGGATCTCCCGGTATATCAAGCAAACCATCGGGAAGCGGATCGTCTCGGTTGCGGTGGAGCCGGCCGAGAGCCCGGTCATCAGCCAGAGGCTGGCGGGGGAGGAACTGAAGCCCGCTCCCCATAAGATTCAGGGGATCGGCGCCGGCTTCATTCCCGATACCCTCGATCTCTCCCTGGTGGACCAGGTAGAGCAGGTGGAGAGTGGCGAGGCGGTCGAGTTCGCCCGAAGGCTCGCGCAGGAAGAGGGTATCCTGGTGGGGATCTCCTCCGGCGCCGCCGGCGCGGCAGCGGTGCGGCTCGCCCATCTCCCCGAGTTCGCCGGCAGGACGATCGTCGTGGTCTTCCCCGACCTGGCGGAGCGTTACCTCTCGACGCCGCTGTTCGAGGGGTTCTAGAAACTTTACAAAAACTGTCAAAAAACCGATTGACATTGCCGTTCGGGATGTGCGATAAAGTTGATAGTTATAGTACGTTTTTCGACAACCGAATACGACAATTTCTTATCCAGAGCGACTGAGGGACTGGCCCGATGACGTCGCGGCAACCCCCCGCAAGGGGAAGGTGCCAAATCCTGCGGAACCGACAGGTTCCGGGAGATAAGGAAGAGCGATGACCTATGGAGAATCCTCTTCCGCACCCCGGAAGGGGATTTTTTCGTTAGGAGGCAGAACATGCAGATTTCGACAACGGCGGCGCAGATTGGACTCGAATGGGACACCCGGACCGGGGCGGTGACGGTCCCCATCTACCAGACGGCGACCTTCAGGCACCCCGGCCTGGGGCAGAGCACCGGCTACGACTACACGCGGTCCGGCAACCCGACCCGGCAGGCGCTCGAAGAGGGGATCGCCCGGCTGGAAGGGGGAGGGCGGGGGTTCGCCTACGCCTCCGGGATGGCCGCCATTGCCAACCTGCTCCTTCTCTTCAAAAAAGGGGACCACCTGATCGTCACCGAGGATCTGTACGGTGGCACCTACCGCCTGTTCGAGCGGGTGTTCGGCCAGTACGACCTCGCGTTCACCTACGTGGACACGAGTGACGTCGACGCGGTGCGTGCCGCCATCCGGCCGGAGACGAGGGCGCTCTTCGTGGAGTCCCTCACCAATCCGCTCCTGAAGGTGGCGGACATCGAGGCGCTTTCCGCCATCTGTAAGGAACATGGTCTCCTGCACATCGTGGACAACACCTTCCTCACCCCGTACCTGCTGCGGCCGTTCGACCTTGGGGCCGACATCACGGTCTACAGCGCCACCAAGTACCTGGCGGGGCACAACGACACGGTTGCGGGGCTCGTGGCGGTGAAGGACCCGCAGCTCGCTGAGCAGGTCTATTTCCACCAGAACTCGGTCGGCGCGGTGCTCGGCCCGCAGGACTCCTGGCTCGCGATCCGGGGGATGAAGACCCTGTCGGTGCGGCTCGACCGGCAGCAGGAGAACGCCGACCGGATCGCCCGCTGGCTCGCTGGTCACCCGCAGGTGAAAAAAGTCCATTATCCGGGGTTGGAAACACACCCCGGCCATGCTATCCTGAAACGGCAGGCGCGCGGGTGCGGCGCCATGATCGCCTTCGAGGTGACCGAGCGGCGGCTCGTGGAACAACTCCTGATGAAGACACAGCTGATCTCCTTCGCTGAGAGCCTCGGTGGTGTGGAGACCCTGATCACTTTCCCGGAGGTGCAGACCCATGCGGACATCGAGCCGGCGGTGCGGCAAAGGCTCGGCATCAACGACGTGCTCCTCCGGTTGTCGGTGGGGATTGAAGATGGGAATGATCTGATTGCGGACCTCGATCAAGCTTTTACCTAAATCACTATTTTAACAAGGATATTCAGGATAATCAGGATTGGAAAACCAGTCCTCAAAGCTTTTGGGTTTTATCCTGAATATCCTGTGCATCCTTGTTAATTCAGGTTGTTAGATTTTTATCCTTGACTGCTACTCGACTAGGAGAATCCATGAAATTCGGCACGAAGCTCATCCACAACGGCCATGCCGTCGATCCCGCCACCGGTGCCCTCGGGACGCCGATCTACAACACCTCCACCTTCCGGCAGCGGTCGGTGGACCACTTCGGCGCGTACGACTACAGCCGGTCGGGGAACCCGACGCGTGAGGCGCTGGAGGATGCTGTGGCGCTCCTGGAGAACGGGAGCCGCGGCCTCGCCTTCGCCTCGGGGATGGCGGCCATTTCCACGACGCTCCTCCTCTTCTCCCCCGGCGACCACCTCGTGGTCTGCGAGGACGTGTACGGCGGCACTTTCAGGGTGCTCACCACCGTCTTCGCACGGCTCGGCGTGACGTGCAGCTTCGTGGACGCTACCGATCCGGCGGCGATCGAGGCGGCCATCCGCCCCGAGACGCGGGGGCTCTTTCTGGAGACCCCGTCGAACCCGCTGATGAAGATCACCGATCTCCGCGGGGCGGCGGCGCTGGCGCTGGCGCGCGGCATCCTGACCATCGTGGATAACACCTTCATGACGCCATACCTGCAGCGTCCGCTCGACCTCGGCTGCGACATCGTGCTGCACAGCGGCACCAAGTTCCTGAACGGCCACAGCGATGTGATCTGCGGTTTTGCGGTGACGAAAGACGAGGAGCTCGGGAGTCGGCTCAAGTCGCTCCAGAACTCTTTCGGGGCGGTGCTCGGGCCGAACGACTCGTGGCTCGTGCTGCGCGGGCTGAAGACGCTCAAGGTGCGGATGGAGGAGAGCCAGCTAAGCGCCGGCGTAATCGCTGCCTGGCTGTCGGAGCAGCCGGAGGTGGCGGAGGTGTTCTATCCCGGCCTTCCCGGCCATCCGGGGCATGAGGTCCATGCCGGTCAGGCGTCGGGGCCGGGGGCCGTTCTCTCCTTCAAGCTCGCCACGTACGAGATCACGCGGCGGCTCCTGGAAGGGTCGCAGCTCTCCGCCTTCGCGGTGAGCCTCGGCGGGGTGGAGAGCATCATCTCCTATCCGGCCAGGATGTCCCATGCGGCGGTTCCCCGTGAGGAGCGGGAGAAGAAGGGAATAACCGACACCCTGGTCCGCCTTTCAGTGGGGCTGGAGGATGCGCATGACCTGATTGCCGACCTGGAACGGGCGCTGAAGGGATAGGCGGGAACGCTGTGATTGCCCTCTGCGGATTAATGGGCTAGAATTCGGGTACGACGTTGCACGTCGCATCTTTCGCGAGGAGACTCCTCATGTCATCCGTTGAACTGTGCGAGATGTCCCTGCAGCAGACCAAGGAGCTTCTGCGTCTTACCGACGTTACGCTGCACGATATCAGCTGCCGTCGTTTTACCGATGAAGAGCTGTACGTGGAGGCTTTGCAGAAGGTCCTCGGCGGTGAGGGGAGGCGCGGGCCCGCCAGTATTTTCATCGTTTCCCAGGAAAAGGAGGGCGCTGTCTGCCGTGGCAGGGTCTTCCATCTGACCGACGGAACATTGGTCGAGAATACCGAGGTCTTCCTCGACCCTTCTTCGAGTTATGCCGCCAACCTGCTCAAGGCCGAAGCGCAGGCGGATGTGACGGTATCCAACTGGGACGCCGACCATGAGCTCCTGGAAGAGTATCAGGCCTATTTTCCCGACAGCGTCAAGAAATTCGCTGCCACGCCCATCAAAAACTTCATCACTTACCGGATCAGCGGTGATCTTCCGGGTGCAATCATCGCCTTCAATTACCCCGGCCGGGCCACCGATTACGATGCGGACGTGCTGCGGGGACTTGCAGTGGTGATCGGCTCCCTCGTGACCCTGTCGAACGAGGTACGGGAAACCGAAAAAGCGTTCATCTACACCATCGAGGCGCTGGCCAGGGCGTGCGAGGCGGCGGAGGAGCAGACCGGCAAACACATCCTCAGGGTGAACCGCTACGCGGGGGCGCTTGCCGCCAATATCGGGCTTTCGGCGGACTTCGTCGAGACTATATCCTATTCGGCCCAGATGCACGACGTGGGGAAGATCAAGATCCCGGCGGCGATCCTGTTGAAGGAAGGGGAGCTGAACGGGGAGGAGATGAAACTGATGCGGCTGCACCCGGTGTACGGCGAGGAGATTCTCGGCGACTCGCCGCGGCTGACGGTTGCGCGGGAGATCGCCATTGCGCATCACGAGAACTGGGACGGGAGCGGTTATCCC
>DATJLB010000337.1:0-11938 GCA_035490915.1 Geobacteraceae bacterium | reverse complement strand
GATCAGGTCGTCGTACTTCTTGTCCTTGACGTAGATGGCGGTCAGGGCGTTGCGCGCCTCCATCTCGTCCTTTTTCAGGCGGAGCACCTCCCGGTACTGTTTGACCGCCTCGTCGGTCTGGTTGTTTTTCCGGTAGAGGCTTGCCAGTTCCAGGTGGGCATTCAGATTGTCCGGATCGAGCCGGACCGTTTCCAGGTACTCATCCGTGGCTCCCTTGAGGTTCTTGCTGTTCAGGTAGGCCCTGGCCAGCTTGTAATGGACCTGAGGGTCGTCCTTGGCGATCTTCTCGAGTTCAAGGTACTGCTCGATCGCCTGGGGGAAACTCCCGCGCGTGGCGTAGATCTCTCCCAGGCGGCGGCGCGCGTCGGCATTCTCCGGCAGGCGCTTCAGCGACTGGCGGTATTCGACCACCGCTTCGTCGAGGAGTCCCTTCTTCTCATAGATCGTCGCCAGGTTGTAGTGGATGGCACCATGGTCCGCGTTGAGACGGAGCGCTTCCCGGTAAGCTGCAATGGCCTCGTCGTCGTGCCCTCCCCCCAACTGGGCGTCGCCCAGCTTCTGAAGGGCCTCCGTCGATTCGGGCTTCTCCTTCAAGGCTCCCCGGTATTCCTCGATCGCCTTCTCGTACTCTTTGGCATTGAAATATTCGTCCCCCTGGCGGATGCGCCCGACGTACAGCCCGGGCTTTTCGCCCCCCGCAAGCCCCGCGAGGAGATATTCCGCCTCGGCAGCCTTCCAATCGGCCTTTTTTTCGTATGCCTCGGCCAGCAGCCGGTGGATCTCCTTGTTCCCGGGGTTGGCTTTCTGTGCCGTGGCAAGTTCCGCGATCGCGCGATCGACCTGGTTTTTCCTTACCAGGACCGCCGCCAGCCCGAGCCGTGCGGCTTCGTTCCTCGGCTCGATTTTGAGCGCCTTGCCATACTCTTCCTCGGCGCTGTCCAGCCGCCCCATCTTGCCGTAGGTATCGGCAATCGCCGCGTGGAGAGGAGCATCGCCGGGCGCGGTTACCGCCACCTCGTTGTAGTGGTAGACCGCCAGGGTATACAGCTTGCGCTCGCTGAAGATACGCCCCAGGGCCCGGTGGTAGCGGGGATCGGAAACGGTCTTCAGGGCTATGGTCAGCTCAACCGCGGCCTCGTCGTACAATCCCTGCTGGAGGTGGATCAGACCGAGATTGCCGGACGCCTGGGGAAACGCGGGATCACTCTTCAGGGCCTCTCCGTATTCCACGCTCGCCCCGTCAATGTTGCCGGCCTTTTCCTGGGCGACGGCCTTGATGTAGTGCCCCGCAGCCCCGTCAGGGCAGAGACGGAGGATACGCGTCTCCATTGTGCTTCGTTCGGCGTCGGTTTTTACCATCGCCAGTTCTGTAACCAGTCTTTTTGCGTCGCCGCATTTGTCCTTGGACCCGAACCCCCAATCGAAACCGCAGGTTACGAGCGCCGTCAGGACCAGCAGCAGGATGATCGAACTCTTTTTCATCAGGCCTCTCAAACGTACTCTCATCGATTTTGGTGGACGGATTATACACAGGCAGTGCCCGAAATTCAATTTATTAACGGTAAACGCCGTGCTGGCCGGGATTCCCCTCCCGTAAAGGGGACTGCACAGCCCGGAATTCCTTGACTTTCACCATAAAGATGATTAAATCATTCCTTACGGAACGCGGGCAACATTGCCCCGGCTCTTCTCCCCGTGCCGCGGCCGGTCATTGCCTGAGGGTGTGCCACATAGTCCTGAGAGGATAGTCATGGCCGTCATTCCCAAAGATCCCCTTGATTGGCTGGTCCTTTTCCGCCAGCAGATCAACGAAATCTTCACCTTTCTCTCGTCCCTTGAGAATGGCGAAGGACAGGTAGACAGAGAGCACACGCCGCTTGTGGACATCTTTGAAACGGAAGACTCGTTCGTGGTGGAGATCGAGCTCCCCGGCTTCCAGCGGCGCAGCCTTTCCCTGAGCGTCTGCTGCAACACGCTCGTGATCGAAGGGGTCAAGCAGGAGGAGCCGCGGGACCGGCGTGTCACCTACATCTGCCTGGAACGCCGTTTCGGCAGGTTTTGCCGGACCGTGGAGATCCCGCCGGGAGTGGACATCGAGAGGATCAAGGCGTCGTACGACAAGGGGGTGCTGGCAGTCACCTTCCCCCGGGTGAAGGACAAGAGCGCCATCATCAGGAAGATACCTATTGATTGAAGGATGTCGGCACGCACGCAAACCGGCATTTGGAGACCGGTCAGGTTTCGAAAACCTGCCCGGTCCGGATAAATTCAAGGAGATGGAGATGGAAAACCGACAGGAAAACGAAGACCTGAAAATACCTGACATTCTGCCGCTCCTTCCCGTTCGGGACGTCGTGGTCTATCCCTATATGATCCTCCCCCTCTTCGTGGGAAGGGAGATTTCGATAGCGGCGGTCGACTACGCCCTTTCCCGGGACAGGCTGATCTTTCTCGCCACCCAGAAGGACGTCAGCGAGGAAGACCCGTCTCCCGACGCGATCTACACGGTCGGCACCGTTGCCATGATCATGCGGATGCTGAAGCTCCCCGACGGGAGGGTGAAGATCCTCGTGCAGGGTCTCAGCAAGGGGAGCATCGAAGAGTACGTGACCACCAAGCCGTTCTACTCGGTCCGGATCGAGAGGATCGCCGAGCCCGCCATGGGAGAGAGCCTGGAAACCGAGGCGCTGATCCGGACCGTCAAGGAGCAGATCTCGAAGATCGTCTCCCTCGGCAAGATCATCTCCCCCGAGGTGATGGTGATCGTGGAGAACATGCAGGAGCCGGGAAGCCTGGCCGACCTGGTCGCCAGCAACATCGGCCTCAAGGTGGACGAAGCCCAGGTCCTCCTGGAAATCCTTGACCCTATCGAGCGGCTCAAAAGGGTGAACGAACTCCTCAACAAGGAAACGGAGCTCCTCACCATGCAGGCCAGGATCCAGTCAGCCGCCAAGGAGGAGATGGGGAAGAGCCAGCGGGAATACTTCCTCCGTGAGCAACTGCGCGCCATCCAGCAGGAGTTGGGGGAAACCGACGCCCGCGCCGAGGAGATCGCCGAGCTGAAAAAGGCGATCGAGTCGGCCAAGATGCCGCCTGTCGTGGAAAAGGAGGCGCTCAAGCAGCTCGGCCGCCTGGAGCAGATGCACCCCGACGCGGCGGAGTCGGGGATGCTCCGCACCTTCCTCGACTGGATGGTGGAGCTCCCCTGGAGCAAGGCGACCAAGGACGCCCTCGACATCGGCCGCGCCCGGGAGATCCTGGACGAGGACCACTTCTACCTGGAGAAGATCAAGGACCGGATCCTGGAATTCCTCGCGGTGCGCAAGCTGAAGAAGAAGATGAAGGGGCCGATCCTCTGCTTCGTCGGACCGCCGGGGGTCGGCAAGACCTCGCTCGGCAAGTCGATCGCCCGCGCCATGGGGCGCAAGTTCGTCCGGATCTCGCTCGGGGGAGTGCGGGACGAGGCGGAGATCAGGGGGCACCGTCGCACTTACGTCGGGGCGCTGCCGGGGCGGATCCTCCAGGGGCTCAAGCAGGCCGGTTCCAACAACCCGGTCTTCATGCTGGACGAGATCGACAAGATCGGCGCCGACTTCCGCGGCGATCCCTCTTCGGCGCTCCTGGAGGTGCTCGACCCGGAGCAGAACCACGCCTTCTCGGACCACTACATCAATCTTCCCTTCAACCTGTCGAACGTGATGTTCATCGCCACCGCCAACCAGATGGACACGATCCCGGCGGCCCTCCAGGACAGGATGGAGGTGATCTCCCTCTCCGGCTACACCGAGGAGGAGAAGCTGCAGATCGCCAAGCGCTACCTCGTCCCGCGCCAGACCAAGGAGAACGGGATCACCGAGGAGACCATCACCATCACCGACGAGGCGATCAAGGCGGTCATCGCCAAGTATACCCGCGAAGCGGGCCTGAGGAACCTGGAACGGGAGATCGGGAGCATCTGCCGCAAGGTGGCCCGCCGGGTCGCCGAAGGGGAGCGGAAGCGGTCCACGGTGAACGCCACGTCGGTGCCGAAGTACCTCGGCCCCCCCAAATTCCTGCGGGAAGCGGAGATGGAAAAGAACGAGGTGGGAGTGGTGACCGGGCTCGCCTGGACGCCGGTCGGCGGCGAGGTGCTGTTCGTCGAGGCGACCGTCATGAAGGGGAAAGGAGCCCTCACCCTGACCGGCCACCTGGGGGAGGTGATGAAGGAGTCGGTCCAGGCAGCCCTCTCCTACATCCGCTCCAAGGCGGTGGATCTCTCCCTCGCCGAAGATTTCCTCGGCTCCTTCGACATCCACGTCCATGTCCCGGCAGGAGCCATCCCGAAGGACGGCCCCTCCGCCGGGGTCACCATGGCGACGGCCCTCGTCTCGGCCCTGACCAGGACCCCGGTCCGCAAGGACGTGGCGATGACCGGCGAGATCACGCTGCGCGGCAAGGTCCTCCCGATCGGCGGCCTGAAGGAGAAGATGCTGGCCGCCATCCGGGCAGGGGTCACCACCGTCATCATCCCGGAGGAGAACAGGAAGGACCTGGAGGATATCCCGAAGCACATCCTGAAAAAGGTCCGGGTCGTTACCGCCAGGATGATCGATGACGTGCTGAAGGTGGCGCTCGAGAGCTACCCCCCCCCTTCCCCCGCCAAAATGAGCGCCGCAAAACCGAAGGTGGCCCCTCGCCGGGGACTGACTCCCCCGAGGAAAGGGGTCCCGGCCGGGGCGAAGGGATGAGGCTCAGGGAGCTCGGCGAGTTCGGCCTGATCGACCGGATCGCCGGCCAGGTAGACGGGAAGGCCGGCGTCCGTCTCGGTATCGGGGACGACGCCGCAGTCCTGGACCCCTCTCCAGGCCAGGTCACCCTTACCTCCACCGACATGCTGGTGGAAGAGGTCCACTTCGACCTCTCCCTCTGCGACCCGCATTCCCTCGGCCGGAAATCGCTCGCCGTCAACCTCTCGGACATCGCCGCCATGGGGGGGAGACCTCGTTACGCCCTCCTCTCCCTGGCCGTCCCGCCTGAACTCCCGGTGGAGTTTCTCGACGGTTTCACCGCCGGTTTCCTGGAGATGGCCGCCCGGTTCGAGGTGGCGCTGGTAGGCGGCGACACCTGCTCCTCACGCAAAGGGCTGGTCATCGCGGTCACGATCATGGGGGAGCAGTCCCCCGACCGGTTCGTTCCCCGAAGCGGCGCCCGGCCGGGGGACCTGATCTTCGTCACCGGGACCCTCGGCGATTCGGCGTTGGGGCTGAAGCTTTTGCGGGAAGGAGAACGTGCGGGGGGACCCGTCGAGCGGCACCTCGACCCTCTCCCCCGCGTCCGTGAAGGGCTCGCCCTGGCGGAAGCAGGCCTGCCGACAGCCATGATCGACGTGAGCGACGGCCTTCTGGCCGACCTCGGACACATCCTCGACCTTTCCGGAGTGGGCGCCACGGTCGAACTGGCACGGCTCCCCCTTTCCCCCTCATTCTTCGCACAGATCCCGCGTCTCGACGACGACCCCTATCTCTTCCCCCTCGCGGGGGGGGAAGATTACGAACTCCTTTTCACCGCACCGCCGGACCGGGCTGATGCCGTCCGGGAGGCGCTCGCCCCTTTCGGAACCCCCGTGACGACGATCGGGGAGATTACCGCCGCCGGCGTGCGGGTCGTCGGCGCGGACGGGAATGACCACCCGGTGGCCGCCCGGGGGTACAACCACTTCTCGCCTGTCGATTGAGGGGCGCGGCAACCCGGTTTTGACGCCTTTGCACGAGCCACAATTGACTTTTGCGTAACAATTTGCTATGTAGTGGCAGAACAATCACCGCCGGGTTTCGCGACAGGTATCTTCATGGCCGTACAGCTCCCTTCCGGGTTCCCGCGCAGGATCACCTGTCATACACTGCACCGCATCATCACAATCGCGTCGCCCCATCCCTATGAAAACGTCTGAGGTGAAATTGGCGGCAATCGCTCCTGCGGATCTCCCGGAGATCTCTGCCGAGGCTTTCGGCACGATCCTGAGGGCCCTGAAGAGCCTGCGGGATTTCAATCTCGACATTTACAAAGACAAATGCATCAAGCGCCGGATCGCCATCAGGATCAGGAAGACCACCTGCCCTTCCGCGGCGGATTACTGTGAGCTTCTGATGCGGGATGCCGCCGAACCCGACCATCTTCTCAAGGTGCTGACCATCCACGTCAGCCAATTCTTCCGTAACCCCACGACTTTTCAAAAACTGAAAGACGACATATTCCCCTACCTTTTCTCACTGTGCGACGAGAGGGGTCAGGCCCGGCTCAGAGTCTGGAGCGTCGGTTGCGCCGGGGGGGAAGAACCGTATAGCGCCGCCCTGATCTTCAAGGAACACTTTCCCGACCGGCTTACCCGCAACGGAGTCGACATCCTCGGCACCGACGTCGATCAGGGAATCCTGGATGCGGCACAGAGAGGTGCATACCCGAAGGAACGGCTGGTGGAGGTCCCCGGGGAGATGAGAGACCGCTGGTTCAATACGGCGAGCGGAAAATTTCAACTGGCGTCGGAGATCGTCAATATGGTAACCTTCCGGCGAAGCGATCTGTTCGACACCGTTTCCTTCCCGGAAAGCGACCTGATCCTCTGCCGTAACGTGCTGATCTATCTCGATCGGAGTCATCAGGAAAAGATCCTCACCTCCTTCGCCAACGCCTTGGGAAGCGGCGGCGTGCTGGTGCTCGGCAAGGCCGAGACCCTGGTCGGCGAGAGCCGGCGGCGCTTCCAGACCGTCTGTCCGGTGGAGAGGATCTACCGGGTTGTGTAATCGTAGGCCCCTGAGGTTTTTCAGACCAGAAAAGGAGATACGCGCATGTACGTCCCCATAGGTTACAAGTTCATCCTGGGATTCGTGGTGGTGGTCGCCGCCGTCGCCTTCTTCCCCTTCGGGGTCAAGCTCCTCGGCTATTCCCCCGAAATGGCGAATCTCCTCACCTACGGGATAGCGATGACCTTCGGCCTCATCCTGGGATGGATCTTCTCCAAAAGCTTCACCAAGAACATCTCGCTCCTGACCTCGTCCACCGAGGCGATCAGCCGGGGAGACCTCACCAGGGACATCGTCCTCAAGAAATCGCACCTCCCCGACGAAACTCACGACATGGCGGTTTCCATAAACCGGATGGTGGAGAGTCTGCGGGAGATCGTCGCCCACATCAGGGAGATCGCCCGGAAGGTCGCCGAATCGTCCAGGGTCCTCTCCTCGTCGGCACTGGAGGTCAACTCCTCCGGTGAGGAGGTGGCCCAGGCCATCGAACAGATCTCCCGCGGGGCCGAGAGCCAGGCGGAGATGGTGGGAAAAAATTCCAGCCTCATCCATGAAATGGCGCTCTCCGTGAAACTGGTGGCCAAAAGGGCCACGGAGGCGGCCAAGGCCGCACGCGAAACGAGCCTTACCGCCCAGCGGGGAGAAGGGCTGGCCAAGGACTCCCTGGAACGGATGAAAAACCTGTTCGACTCGATGGAATTGGCAGGACAGCAATTCACGAACCTGAACGCCAGGCTGCAGAAGGTCGGCAAGATTGCCGATTTCATCGGCGAAATCGCCCGGCAGACCAATCTGCTTGCCCTGAATGCCTCCATCGAAGCCGCTCGGGCGGGAGAATACGGCAGAGGCTTCGCGGTAGTGGCCGAAGAAGTGCGGAAACTGGCGGACGGGACCGGAAAATCGGCCTCCGACATCATCGAGCTGATCGACATGGTCAAGGAGGAAAGCGCCCGGGTCCAGGCGACCTTCGCGGAGAGCTCCCGCCACATCAGCGAGGGAAAGACGAACATCGACACCACGGCGGCCTCGTTCCGGGAGATCGTCGAAACGGTCGTGGAAACCGAACGGAAGGCGAACAGCATCGCCGACCTCTCCGACATGCAGACGGAGGGGGCGAACAAGATGGTCGCCGCGGTCGACGAGATCGCCAAGGTGGCCGAGGACAACGCCGCCTCGACCGAGGAAGTTTCCGCCGCCACCGAGGAGCAATCCGCCGCCATGCAGGAGATGGTCGCCACAGCCAAGGAGATGGAGCTGCTCTCCGACGAGCTTCTGCTCATGGTTGAGCGGTTCAAGCTCGGGGCGGCTGCGAAGGACGAGATGGTCGAAGCCGGCGAGCCGGCAGTCGAGCTTGCATGACGGAGCGCACACTACAAGGTGGTGCCCCCATGGGTAGCGGGACGGAACGCCTGCTCCTCTTCACCCTGCAGGGAACGAGGTACGCCCTTGACCTGAAGGCCGTCGCGGAGGTCCTTCCCCCTCCGGTCACCTTTCCGGTCCCCTGGGCCGCCCCGAGTCTCAAGGGGGCCATGAATTTTCACGGCACTCTGGTCGCGGTCCTCGACCTGGCCGAGTTCATGGGCAACGGCACGATGGCCCCGAACGGGAACGTGCTGGTTCTCGACCGGAGCATCGCCAATCTCGCCCTCGGGGTCGACCGGGTGGACGCCATCGTCCCGGTGGATGGGGTCCTCGAGGAAGACCAGAGCAGCGACACGCTGGTGGATAGGATCCTCATCATGGCCGACGGCGAGGTCAACATGCTGGCGGTCGGCGTCATTCTGGAGCGGCTCGAAGAGACCATGAAGCGGTAGTCTGCCGGCGGGTTCCGATGGAAGCGCCCGCCCGGCACCGGAAAGCTGACCTATGGACATGTCCAAGTACCGGGAATTGTTTCTCTCCGAGTCGAGGGAACACCTGAGTGCGCTCAATAAACTGATTGTCGACCTGGAAGGCGACGGCGGCGACCGGGAAAATATCAACGCCCTCTTCCGGTCGGCCCATTCCATCAAGGGAATGGCGGCCTCCATGGGGTATGGCGAGATCGCGGGACTCGCCCACAAGATCGAGGACCTCATGGACAAGGTCCGCAAGGAACTCCTGGTTTTCGACCGGGGAATCGCCGATCTGCTGCTGGAGGGATCGGACCTCCTGGAAGGACTGTTGAACGACGCCGAAGCGGGGGGTGCGGCGCGCGACCTTGGCGACTTCCTCGAGCGCTTGATCAATTATCCCCCGGCGGAACGGCCGGCAGCACCCTCCCCTCCCCCGGCGGCGGAAACCGGGGCGCCGCAGGAGGAGAGGAGAGCCGGCGAAAGGAGAACGGGTGACCGGAGGGTCGGCGACAGGCGGCAGGAGCAACCCGACCCGCGGCAATCCATCCGGGTCCGCACCAACGTCCTCGACAACCTCATCAACACCACCGGGGAGCTGATCACCAACAAGCACCGCTTGCTGAACGTGGGCAAGGCCATCAACTCACCCCAGCTCGGCACCGCCCTGGAGGAACTTTCCAGGCTTCTCAGGGAGCTCCACAACGAAGTACTGAACGTCCGGATGATGCCATTCTCGTCGATCACCGAACGCTTCCCACGGCTGGTGCGGGACTTGGCGAAAAAGAGCGGCAAGGACGTGGCGTTCGAGATCGAAGGGCAGGAGATCGAGCTCGATCGAGGCGTCCTGGAAGAACTCGCCGACCCTCTCGTCCACATCCTCAGGAACGCCGTCGACCACGGGCTGGAGACCGAAGCGGATCGTCTTGCCTGCGGGAAAGGGGGGCAGGGCAAGGTCAAGCTTTCCGCCACCCGGGAAAAGGACCGGGTCATCGTCATCGTCGAAGATGACGGCCGCGGGATGGACCCGGCCAAGCTGATCAAGGCGGCGCTCGCCAAGGGGATCATCACGCCGGAGGCGGCAAAGCTCCTTACCCCGCGGGACGCATTCCTCCTCACCTGCCGACCCGGCTTTTCAACGTCCCGGGAGGTTACCGACGTTTCCGGACGGGGGGTCGGCATGGACGTGGCCCACTCCAAGCTTCGGGCCCTCGGCGGGAGCCTCGCCATCGATTCCGACGTGGGGCGGGGGACCAGGATCACTCTCGCATTCCCCCTCACCATCGCGATCATCAACGTCCTGCTGGTGGGCTGCGCCGATCGAACCTTCGCCGTCCCGGTCACCGGCATCCACCGCACCCTGGAGATCCGGCGGGATGCGATTTCCGTCCGCGGTAAACACAAGGTCTTCTACCTGGGCGAGGAACCGATCCCCCTGCTCAGCATGAACAGGATCCTCGGCTTGCCGGCTGCTCCCCCCCGCGACGCGATCATCCCCCTGGTCATAGGCGAAGTGCGGGGACACAAGGTGGCGCTTGCTGTCGACCACTTTCTGGGGCACCAGGAAATCTTCGTAAAACCGCTAGGGAGGCCTCTCGGCAGAATGAAGGGACTGGCGGGAGGGGCAATCATCGGCAACGGCGAGGTGGTCTTCATCCTGGACATCGCCAACCTTCTCTGATATCGCCTCTGAGCAGGACACGAAAGGCAAAAGGGGTTGCACGGCCCTGTGAGTTGTGGCAGAATTAGCTGTTCGGTAGGTAAAAGGGGCGACGCGTGTCGCCTTTGGAATTTGTCACCCCCGACGAACCCGGACGTCTCAAAGCGTCACAGGGTGAAAGGAATCCTGCGTGAAACAGCTCATACGACTTCTTGGCATCCTGACTGCCCTCGTCGCCCTGGCGGCATCATCGGCCGCAGCCGCCTCCCAGGCCACTCCGCATGATGTGGTCACAACCCTGGAAAAGGGGTACGAGGCGCTCGCCGACCTGCAGGCCGATTTTTCGCAGCAGACCACCATTGCGTCCCTGAAGCGGGAAGAGCGGGGGAGCGGCGAACTGTACATCAAAAAAACGACCGGCGGCGCGGCCATGTTCCGGTTCGACTATACGAAGCCGCACCAGCTGATCGTCTCCAACGGCAAGACGGTCTGGTACTATCTCCCCGACAACAAGCAGGTCATGGTGAGCGATACCGCCTCCCTGTTCGAGGGAGGAAACGCCCTGGCGCTCAACTACCTGACCGGCATGGGACGCCTCTCCGCCGACTTCGTCCCCTCTTTCGCCGAGGAGGGGCGGGACAAGAAGGGGAACTACGTCCTCGACCTCGTCCCGAAGAAGAAAAGCCCGGTGATGGCCAAGCTCCGCCTGACCGTCTCCGGCCGGGCGGTGGAGGAGTTCCTCGCATCGGGAACAGTCCGGGAGCCGTTTCCCATCATCTCCTCCGTGGTCTACGACCAACTCGGCAACCGGACCCGGATCGACTACGGCAAGACCAAGGTCAACCGCGGTATCAGCAGCAGCCGGTTCAGCTTCAAGGTCCCCGCAGGGGTGGAAGTCATAAAGAACAGGTAGAGGTAAAGGTAGAGGTAGACTGATTTTTCAGGGGGGTTTTTTATGCCGTCATTCGACATCGTTTCGAAGGTGGAAATGCAGGAAGTGGACAACGCCGTCAACCAGACGATCAAGGAGATCAGCCAGCGCTACGATTTCAAGGGGTCGAAGAGCGAGGTGACCCTGGAAAAGGAGGCGATCAAGGTGCTGGCCGACGACGACTTCCGCCTCAAGGCGATCGTCGACATCCTCCAGTCCAAGTGCGTCAAACGGGGGCTCTCCCTCAAGTCGCTCGACTACGGCAAGGCGGAGACCGCCTCCGGCGGCATGGTCCGCCAGGTTATCACCATCCAGCAGGGGATTTCCAAGGAGAAGGGTAAGGAGATCTGCGCCGTCATCAAGGATACCAAGCTGAAGGTCCAGGCCCAGATCCAGGACGACCAGGTGCGGGTGACGGGGAAGAATATCGACGACCTGCAGGAGGTCATTCAGCTCCTGAAGGGAAAGGACCTGGGCGTGGAATTGCAGTTCGTGAATTTCCGCTCTTAAAGCGCCGCACCTTATCCGCAATCGCGGTTTGAAGGCTTAAACTAAACGGGTGAGGAATTTCGGCCAGATCGTCGCCGGCCCACAGGCTCCCCGCGGAGGCGTAGCAGCGCTACGCCGCACAAGGAGGAGCCGAGGACACGGCGGCGAGATGGTCGGAAGACCGCACCCGCCAGACAGAGGTGAGTTTGCAGAAGACAACAAAGGAAAAAGTGAGTCTGGTCAGCCT
>DATJLB010000336.1:0-15502 GCA_035490915.1 Geobacteraceae bacterium | reverse complement strand
CCCCCCGCCAAGTAGCTTTCCATCTGTTTTACGTATACGAACAGAGGGCGAAAATCCCTCGTGGAATCACGGCGTAAGCCGGTGCGGCGCAACCGTTTTGCTCCCCCTTTTTGCTTGACTTGGGCCGGTCAGTACGCTATTTTGCAGGTTTGGAAAATTGCCCGGATAACGGTCTCAACGGGCAGGAGAAAGGGTGAACGAATAGATGGAAGAACTGAGCGAACTGTTGCTGCAGAGAAGGCGTAAGGTTGATCAGCTCTGGGAGGCGGGAATCAACCCCTATCCCAACGATTACCGGCCGCGCCATACCTCGGCCGACCTTACGGCCGCCTACGGTGACAAGCAGGCCATAGAGGACGACCCGCAGACCTTCGTCGTTGCCGGACGGATCATCGCCCGCCGCTCGTTCGGCAAGGCTGCCTTCGTCCAGGTGCAGGACCGGAAGGGACGGCTGCAGCTCTACGTCAAGAAGGACGCGGTCGGCGACGAGGCGTTCGAGGCGTTCGAAGGTTTCGACATCGGCGACATCATCGGCGCTACCGGGCGACCCTTCCGGACCAAGACCGGCGAGCTCTCCCTCCACGTCACCGAGATCAGGCTCCTGACCAAGTCTCTCCTTCCGCTTCCCGAGAAGTTTCATGGCCTCACCGACGTTGAGACCCGCTACCGGCAGCGGTATGTGGACCTGATCGTCAACCCCGAGGTGCGGGACGTCTTCATCAAGCGGACCCGGATCATCAACCTGATCCGTGCCTTCATGAACGACCACGACTTCCTGGAAGTGGAAACCCCGATGATGCAGCCGATCCCGGGAGGCGCCACGGCCCGCCCCTTCGTGACCCACCACAATGCTCTCGACATGGAGCTCTACATGCGGATCGCGCCGGAGCTCTACCTGAAGCGCCTGGTGGTCGGGGGGTTCGAGCGGGTGTTCGAGATCAACCGCAACTTCAGGAACGAGGGGATCTCGATCCGCCACAATCCTGAATTTACCATGATGGAGTTCTACCAGGCGTACGCGACCTTCGAGGACCTGATGGACTTCACCGAGGAGCTCCTCTGCCACGTGGCCCTGGAACTGCTCGGGACCCTGGAATTCACCTGCCAGGGGGAGCGGATCAGCTTCCAGCGCCCCTGGAAGCGGCTGACCGTCAAGGAGGCGATCCTGGAACACGGTGACATCGACGCCAAGTCCCTGGCCGATCGGGACCTCGCCTACGCCTATGCCCAGCGGATCGGCCTGGATCTGCCGGCGGACATCGGCTACGGCAAGCTGATCACCGAGATCTTCGAGGAGGTGGCCGAGATCAAGCTGATCCAGCCGACCTTCATCACCGCCTATCCGACCGAGGTGTCCCCCCTCTCCCGGAAAAGCGACCACGATCCGGAGATCGTCGACCGGTTCGAGTTTTTCTGTCTCGGGCGGGAGATGGCCAACGCCTTTTCCGAGCTGAACGACCCGCGGGACCAGAAGGAGCGCTTCCTGGCCCAGGTCGCCGCAAAGGCCAAGGGGGACGAAGAGGCCCACTACATGGATGAGGACTACATCCGTGCGCTGGAGTATGGCATGCCGCCGACCGCCGGCGAGGGGATCGGCATCGACCGGCTGGTGATGCTCCTGACAGATTCCCCGTCCATCAGGGACGTCATCCTGTTCCCGCAGTTGAGGAAAGAAATGAAATAAAACGCGGCTTTTCCGCAATATCCGCGTAAGTCTTCGGGATTCCTTGTGCGGCGTACCTCCAGTACGCCTCCGCGTCATCCCTCGACAGCTTGATCTTGCGAAAAATCCACGTTTTGGGAAAGCACTGTGATGCCCTACGAACTGTTCATCGGCTTGCGCTACCTGAAGGTAAAGCGCAAGTCGGCCTTTATCTCCATGATCACCCTGATCTCCACCGCCGGCGTGGCCCTCGGGGTAATGGCGCTGATTGTCGTCCTGGCGGTCATGACGGGGTTCGAGGAGGACCTGAAGGACAAGATCCTCGGCACCAACGCCCACGTCGTGGTCCTCAAGTCGAGCGGCGGGATCGAAAAGTACACTGCACTCCTCGACCGGCTCAAGGGGATCAAGGGGGTGGTTGCGGCTACCCCCTTCATCTACAACCAGGTCATGCTCTCCTCAGGGAAGAACGTTTCCGGTGTCGTCCTGCGCGGGATCGACACGAAGACCGACCCGTTGGTCACCAACCTGCACAAGGCCCTGATCGAAGGGAAGCTCACCGATCTCGACACGACGGCTCCGGCGCCGGTGCGCGGGGCCGAGCCCCCCCATCCTGGCCTGATCATCGGCAAGGAACTGGCGAAGAACCTGAACCTTTTCGTCGGCGACCAGGTCAACGTCATCTCACCGATGGGGAACATCACCCCCCTCGGGATGATGCCGAAGCTCAAGCAGTTCCGCGTGGTCGGGATATTCAACACCGGGATGTTCGAGTACGATTCGACCCTGGCGTACGTTTCGCTCGGCGAGGCCGAGTCCTTTCTCGATCTCGGCGACACGGTGACCGGCATCCAGCTGAAGGTTGCGGATGTCTACAAGACCGGCGATCTCGTCCGGCGGATCAACCGGGAACTCGGCTTTCCCTACTACGCCAGGGACTGGATGCAGATGAACAAGAATATCCTGTTCGCCCTCAAGACGGAAAAAATGGTGATGTTCATCATCCTGACCCTGATCGTGCTGGTGGCCGCGTTCGGCATCGCCTCCACCCTGTTCATGGTGGTCATGGAGAAGACCAAGGATATCGCGATTCTGAAATCGATGGGTGCCACCGGCAGGAGCATCATGCGGATCTTCGTTCTTGAGGGGCTGATCATCGGCATCACCGGGACGATGGCCGGGGTGCTCGGCGGGCTCCTGATCGCCCTGAACCTGGAGCCGATCGTCGGACTGATCCAGCGGCTGACCGGGTTCGAGCTGTTCAGCAAGGACGTCTACTACCTGGACCGGTTCCCGTCCCAGGTGGTGCCCACCGACGTCCTGCTCATCTCCGTCACCGCCATCCTGATCTCGTTCGTGGCGACGCTCTACCCGTCGTGGCAGGCGTCGCGGATGGCGCCGGCAGAGGCCCTTCGCTATGAGTAACGCGCTTCTGGAGGTGAGCGGTCTCGCCAAGTCGTTCGGCACCAAGGCGGGAAAGGTGGAAGTGCTGAAGGGGATAGACCTGCGGGTTGCACCGGGGGAAACGATCGCCCTGGTCGGGGCTTCCGGGGCCGGGAAGAGCACGCTGCTCCATATCCTCGGCACCCTCGACCGTCCCACCTCGGGAAGGGTGCTGTTCAACGGTGAGGACGTCTTCCGTCGCAACGACGCTGCCCTGGCGGCGTTCCGGAACCGCACCATCGGGTTCGTCTTCCAGTTTCACCATCTCCTCCCGGAATTTTCCGCACTGGAGAACGCCATGATGCCCGCCCTGATCGGCGGGATGAAGCGGGGAGAGGCCGAGGCCTTGGCGTCCGGCCTTTTGCGGGACGTGGGGCTCGCCCATCGCCTGACCCACAGACCGGGCGAGCTTTCCGGGGGGGAACAACAGCGGGTCGCCATCGCCCGGGCGCTGGTCCTGTCTCCCCAACTGCTGCTCGCCGATGAGCCGACCGGGAACCTGGACATGAAGACGAGCGACGAGGTGCATGACCTTCTCGCCGACATCCACCGGAGGAAGGGGATAACCCTGATGATCGTGACCCACAACGAGAGGCTGGCTGCAGGAATGGGGCGGACCATCAGGATGGTGGACGGCAGGATCGAGTGAATACGTGTCTTTGCGTGGTTGAGGTATGAGTTGTCGGTTTGGTGGGTTTGGGAAAAACATGCTGCTTAGCCACGCTATGTTCTTGAAGGTGGGGGGAATTTGCTTCAGACAGTGCGAATAATTGTGATTGCCGTGTTCTTTGCCTTCCTCGCCGGGGGCATCGCCTCTGCCGAAGGGGAAAAGATCACCGCAGTGGTCATCAAGGGAAACCGGAAGATCGAATCTGCCGCCATTCTGAATGCGGTCAAACTCAAGGTCGGCGATTCCCTTGACATCGAACGGGTTGACAGCGATATCCGGGCAATCTTCAGGCTCGGCTATTTCCAGGACGTCAAGGCGCGGACGGAGGCAAGCGAGAAGGGGATCATCCTGACCTACGAGGTCACGGAGCGGCCGATAGTCCGTGAGGTCAGGATCGAAGGGAACAAGGAAATCTCTATCGAAAAGATCAGGGGAGCCTTCGAGGTGAAGCCGGGTGCGATCTTTTCGGCGAAGGATATGACCAAGGGGGTAAAGAAGGTCAAGAAGCTGTATGCCGACGACGGGTATTACCTGGCGGAGGTGAATGCCACGACTGAAATGCGGTCCGGCACGGAGCTTCGGGTCCTCCTCAAGATAACCGAGGGAGAGAAGGTCCTTATCAAGACGATACGGTTCGAAGGGAACCGGGCCTTCTCAAGCAAGAAGCTTAAAGGGGTCATGGAGACCGGTGAGGAGTGGTTTCTTTCCTGGATCACCAGTGCCGGCACCTACAAGGAAGAGGTCCTGAAAAACGATGTTGCCCTGATTGCCGACCTCTACTACAACAACGGCTACGTCAATGTCAAGGTGGGGGAGCCGAAGGTGGAGCTCCTGCCGGACAAAAGCGGGCTTCTGGTCACCATCGGGATCACCGAAGGGGACCAGTTCCGGACCGGCGCCGTCGATTTCAAGGGTGACCTCCTGGTGCCGAAGGAGGAGCTTGCGAAAAAGGTGAAGCTGAAAACCGGCGAGGTCTTCAGCAGGGGAGTGCTGCGCGGCGATATCTTCACCCTCACCGACCTGTATTCCGACATGGGATACGCCTTTGCCAATGTCACACCCCTTTCCCAGGCCGATCCCGAAAAGAAGACCATCGGTATCACCTTCGACTTCGAGAAGGGGGAGAAGGTGTACATCGACCGGATTGCCATCAGCGGCAACACCAAGACCCGCGACAAGGTGGTGCGGCGGGAATTGAAGCTTGCCGAAGGGGACTTGTATGGCACGACTCCCCTCAAGAAGAGCAAGCAGAACCTGATGAACACCGGCTTTTTCGAGGAGGCGAACATCTCCACCACCAAGGGGAGCGCCCCGGACAAGCTGAATGTGAACGTGGAAGTGAAGGAAAAGCCGACCGGCACCTTCAGCATCGGTGCCGGCTACAGCTCGTTGGACGGCATTATCGGCCAGGGTTCGGTCCAGCAGGCAAACTTCATGGGGCTGGGGCTCAAGGCGAACCTCGCTGCGTCCCTCGGCGGAAAATCACAGACCTACAACATGGGGCTTACCGACCCGTACTTCCTGGACTCCAAATGGACCCTCGGGGGGGACATCTACCGTACCCAGCGGGATTTTATCGACTTCACCCGGCGGGTCACCGGCGGCGACATCAAGGGGGGCTACCCCCTGTCCGATATCCTGAACACCTTCTGGATTTACCGGTTCGAGTCCAAGGAGATCTTCAACGAATCGCAACCTCTCAAGGACAGCATAGCCAGCGGGGCGGTTATCGCGCCCGAAACGAGCTCCACCACCAGTTCCATTACCGGCAGCCTGACGAGGAACACCACCGACTACCGCCTCGATCCGTCGACCGGCATGGTCAACAACCTGTCCGTGGAATTTGCCGGAATCGGCGGGACCAACCGGTTCCTTCGTTCCGTCGTCAACACCCAGGTATTTTTCCCCTTCAAGTGGGGGACGGTCTTTTCGATACGCGGTGAGTTTGGCTACATCGACGGCCTCGGCAAGGATGTGCCGATAGACGAGCGGTTCTACCTCGGGGGTATCAGCACCATGCGCGGTTACAGCGGCAGGACGGTCAGTCCCTACCGGACATCGACCATCACGGGGCAGGTACCTAACCCCGGCCTTCCAAATGTGCCCATTACATGGCCTCCGGGGACGGCTCTGTCCCTCAATCGTGCCTTCATCGGGGGGGACACGGAGACGATCCTGAACAACGAGTGGACCTTCCCGCTCCTCAAGGAGGCGGGGCTCAAGGGGGTCCTGTTCTTCGACATCGGTAACGCCTATGATGGTATCAGCACCACCTTCTCGCGTTTGCAGTCCAGCTACGGGTTCGGTTTCCGCTGGGCATCACCGATGGGACCGCTGCGGCTCGAGTACGGCATCCCCGTCAACCCGCGCGAAGGAATCGACAGCAAGAGCGGCAAACTCGAATTCTCGATCGGGAGCTTTTTCTAACCTATCTTTTTTCAAAGGAGACACCAGATGAAAAGGATCATCACCGCAGTTGCCCTCACCCTTTCCCTTGCCCTTGTCCCGGCAGCTTTCGGCGCGGACGGGGTAAAACTAGGCTATGTGGACGTCCAGAAGGTCCTGGTCCTGTCCGATGCCGGCAAGGAGGCCAAGGAACAGCTTTCCGCCAAGGGGAACAAGTACGAAGGCGAGAAGAACAGTCGCGAAGAGGAGTTGAAGAAGCTGAAGGGGGAGCTGGAAAAACAGAGTGTCCTCCTGTCCGAAACCGCCCGTAGTGCCAAAGAGAAGGATTATCAGCAGAAGCTCAAGGATTATCAGCGCTTCCTCAAGGACGCCCAGGACGACCTCCAGGCGAAGAACGACGAACTGACCAACCGGATCGTCGAGGAGATCGTCAAGGTGATCCAGGATTACGGCAAGAAGAACGGCTTGACGTTCGTATTCGTCAAGAACGACAGCATGATCTTCGCCGATGAAAAGGCCGACCTGACCGAGGAGGTCCTGAAGGCGTTCAACGCAGCCAGGAAGAAATAGTTCAACGTTCGATGTTCAACGTTACAACCTTGAACATTGAACGTTGAACCTTGAACAGACTTTAGGAGATCCCTGTGGAAAAGAGCCTGAAGGAGTTGGCCGAGTATCTCGACGGGCGGGTGCTCGGGGACGAAACCGTCCGCGTCCGCGGGCTGGCGAGCCTCGATGACGCCGTTGAGGGAGAGATCACCTTTCTCGCCAATCCGAAGTATGCACTAAAGGTTGCCGTCACCAGGGCCACGGCGGTTGTCCTCCCTCCCGGAGCCGATGGGCACGGCAAAAACGTCATCGAGGTGAAAAACCCCTATCTCGCCTTCGCCAAACTGCTGACCCTTTTCCACGTCAGACCGTTCCGCGCGCGGGGGGTGATGGAGGGTGCCTGCGTCGGGGCGAACGTGACTATGGGAGACGAGGTCACGGTGTACGCCGGCGCGTACCTTGCCGACGGGGTGAAACTCGGGAACCGGGTCACCGTCTTTCCCGGCGTGACCGTCTACGAAGGGGTGGAGATAGGGGACGACGTCACCCTCCACGCCAACGTCGTCGTGCGGGAGAGGTGCCGGATCGGCAACCGCGTCACCATCCACGCCGGGACGGTGATCGGCGGTGACGGCTTCGGTTATGCGCCGGACGGTGCGGCGTGGTACAAGATCCCCCAGATCGGCATCGTGGTGATCGAGGACGACGTGGAGATCGGCGCCAATGCGGCCATAGACCGGGCAGCGCTCGACGTCACCCTGATCAGGCGGGGCACCAAGATCGACAACCTGGTCCAGATCGCCCACAACTGCGTGCTCGGGGAAAACTGCATGATCATGTCCCAGGTGGGCATTTCCGGCAGCTCAAAGCTCGGCGAGCATGTCACCCTGACCGGCCAGGTGGGGGTGGCCGGACACCTGGAAATCGGCGCCAACACCATGGTCGGTGCCAAGTCGGGTATTCCCGGCAACCTCCCCGCCAACGGCATGTTCAGCGGCATTCCGGTGATGCCCCACCGGGAGTGGCTGCGGGCGATGGGGTCTGTCCCCAAGCTTCCGGAGATGCGCAAGACCGTGAGCGCGCTGGAGAAACGGGTGCAGGAGCTTGAAGAGAAACTTAAAAACAGTTGATAGTTTTGAGTTTTGAGTTGAAAAACAAACTCAGAACTTATAACTCAAAACTCAAAACTCAAAACTGATTTATAAGGAGTTTGCCATGCTTGACATCAACGAAATCATGAAGATCCTGCCCCACCGCTATCCCTTCCTCCTGGTCGACCGGGTCGTGGAGCACGAGCCGGGGAAAAAGATCGTCGGGCTGAAGAACGTCACCATCAACGAACCTTTTTTCCCGGGGCATTTCCCGGGCCATCCGGTCATGCCCGGTGTCCTTCAGATCGAGGCGATGGCGCAGGTGGGTGGGATCCTCGCTTATCTTGCCTCGGACGACGAGATCCGGAAGAAGGTCTGCTATTTCGTTGCCATCGACAACGCCAAGTTCCGCCGGCCTGTCATGCCGGGCGACCAGCTCCGGATCGAGATGGAAGCGCTCTCCAACCGCCGCAACATCTGGTGCTTCAACGGCAAGGTCTTTGTCGGCGACAAGCTGGCGACCGAGGCGGAGCTGAAGGCGACGTTCGCGGATAAATAGTGCGGAAGTTCGGAAGGCGGAAGTACGGAAGAAAAGAAGCTTTCCTTCCAGCATTCCGCACTGTCACGGAGTGACCATGATCCATCCGACAGCCATCATTCACCCCGGAGCCGAACTGGGCAGTGACGTGGAGGTCGGCCCCTATGCGGTGATCGGGGAGCATGTGCGCATCGGGCGGGGGACGCGGGTCGGTCCCCACGCGGTAATCGACGGCTGGACCGAGATCGGCGAGGAGAACCAGATATTCCACCTCGCTTCCGTCGGGGGGATCCCCCAGGACCTGAAGTACAAGGGGGAGGAGACCTGGCTCAGGATCGGCAACCGGAATATTTTCCGGGAGTTCGTCACTATCCATCCCGGAACGGTGACCGGCGACGGCGAGACCACCATCGGCGACGGCAACCTCTTCATGGCATACTGCCACGCGGCCCACGACTGCCACATCGGCAACGGCGTGATCATGGCGAACGGCGCGACGCTGGCGGGCCATGTCCGGGTCGACGATTACGCCATCCTCGGGGGGCTCACTGCCATCCACCAGTTCGTCGCCATCGGTGCCCATACTTTGATCGGCGGTGGGGCGATGGTGGGGCAGGATGTTCCCCCCTTTACCATTGCCACCGGTGACCGCGCGAGGCTCCGCGGCCTCAATCTGGTCGGGCTCCGCCGCCGTGGCTTTCCCGAAGAGACCATCGCCGTTCTCAAGAAGGCTTACAGAATCCTGGCGTTCTCCAAGCTGCGGATCGCCGCTGCGCTGGAACGGATCAGGAACGAACTGCCGCAGCTCCCAGAGGTGACACGTTTCGTTGCGTTCATAGAACAATCGGAAAGGGGAATATGTCGTTGAAGAATAAACTCAGGACAGCAGTAGTAGGGGTCGGCTACCTGGGACAGTTCCATGCCGAGAAGTATGCCCAGCTTCCCAATGCCCACCTGGCGGCGGTGGTCGACACCGACCGGCAGCGGGTGGATGAGATCGCCGCCAAGCTCGGGACCCGTGGCGTTACCGACTACCGTGCGATCCTCGACGAGGTCGATGCCGTCAGCATCGTGGTGCCGACCCAGTACCATTTCGAGGTGGCACGCGCCTTTCTCGAGCGGGGGGTCCATGTCCTCCTGGAGAAGCCGATCACCACGACGCTGGCCGAGGCGGACGAGTTGATCAGGATCGCCCGGGAACAGCAGGCTGTCTTCCAGGTGGGGCACCTGGAGCGCTTCAACCCGGTGATCATGGGGCTCAAGGGTCTACTCACCAAGCCCGGTTTCATCGAGTCGATCCGGATCGCCCCCTTCAAGCCGCGGGGGATCGACGTCAACGTGGTGCTCGACCTGATGATCCACGACATCGACATCATTCAGCACATCGTCGGCTCTCCGGTCAAGCAGATCAACTCCATCGGCGCGCCGGTCTTTACCGACGAGGAGGACATCGCCAACGCCCGGATCCTGTTCGAGAACGGCTGCGTGGCGAACGTCACGGCGAGCCGGATCAGTCTCAAAAGCGAGCGGAAGATGAGGATCTTCCAGCCCGATTCCTACCTCTCCGTCGATTTTCAGAACAAGAAGCTCGCCGTCTTCCGCAAGGGGGAAGGGGAGATGTTCCCGGGGGTCCCCAACGTCCAGATGGAGGAGAAGTGCTTCGAGCAGGTTGATGCCCTGAAGAGCGAGATCGAATCGTTCCTGGAGTGCATCGGGGGGGGCACGACGCCGGTGGTATCCGGCGAGGACGGCCGGCGGGCGCTGGCAACGGCGTTGATGATCAACAAAAAACTATAATCCGTGCGACGTTCATCGTGCGACGTGCGGCGTGCAAAACCGCCATTCGTCGCACGTCGCACGTCGCACGTTGCACGAGGAGAAAACAATGATTCCGATGGTTGACCTGAAGTTCCAGTATCAGCAGATCAAGGAAGAGATCGACAAGGGGATTCTGGAGGCGCTGGAAAAGACCCAGTTCATCCTCGGTCCCAACGTGAGCGCCTTCGAGAGCGAGGCGGCCGCCTGTCTCGGCGTGAAGCATGCGGTGGCGGTCGCCTCCGGGACCGATGCCCTCCATCTCGCCCTGGCGGCGGCGGGGGTCACGGAAGGGGACGAGGTGATCACCACCCCCTTCACCTTCATCGCCACCGCCGAGGCGATCCGCTACGTGGGCGCCACGCCGGTGTTCGTGGACATCGACCCGCGGACCTTCAACATCAACCCGGCTGCGATCGAGGGTGCGATCACTCCGCGGACCCGGGCCGTCCTTCCCGTTCATCTGTTCGGCCAGCCTGCGGAGATGGCACGGATCGAGGCGATCTGCGCCAAGCACGGCCTCCTCCTGATCGAGGATTGCGCCCAGTCGTTCGGCGCCGGGATCGGCGGACGGATGACCGGTGCGATCGGCGCCCTCGGCTGCTTCAGTTTTTTCCCGAGCAAGAATCTCGGCTGCTACGGCGACGGCGGGATGGTGACCACCAATTCCGACGAGCTGGCGGAGCAGCTGAAGGTCCTGCGCAATCACGGGAGCAAGGTGCGTTACCACCACTCGGTGATCGGCTACAACAGCCGTCTCGACGAGCTCCAGGCGGTGATCCTGCGTGTCAAGCTGAAGCGGATCGACGCCTACACCGAAGGGCGCCGCAGGGTTGCCCACCTCTACTCCGAGCTCCTCGCCGGGAGTGCCGTTACCCCTCCGTTCGAGGACGGCATCGGGGTCCATGTCTACCACCAGTACACGGTGCTGACCGACCGGAGAGACGCTATCATGAAGGCCCTCGGGGATGCCGGGATCGCCTCCGCCATCTACTATCCGATCCCGCTCCACCGCCAGGAGGTTTTTGCCGACACCTACCGGGGTGTCTCCCTTCCGGTCGCCGAAGAAACCGCGGCCCGCTGCATGTCGCTCCCGGTCTTCCCGGAGATGACGGAAGAGCAGGTCAGGGAAGTTGTCGGAGTCATAAAGCGGTTTTGAGTTTTTGAGCCGAGCCCGAAACTCGAAACTTGATGATTTGCCAAACTGGGCGCGAGATTTTGGCCAGATCGTCGCCGGCCCGCAAGATGCCTTGCTGAGGCGTAGTACCCAGAGGGCATAAGCAGAGCTACGTCGAAGCAGGGAGTCGAGGACACGGCGGCGAGATGGTCGGAAGACCGCGCCCGCCCTACAAGAGGTTTTATTGAGCAAACGGATCATGATCGTGGCGGGTGAGGCCTCCGGGGACCTCCACGGCGCCAATCTGGTGCAGGCAGCACGGAGGCTCGACTCCTCGCTCTCCTTTTTCGGCATCGGCGGCCCGCGGATGCGGGACGCGGGGGTCGATACCCTGATTGACGCCTCGCAGATGGCGGTGGTCGGCCTGGTCGAGGTGATCGCCCATTTCAACGTGATCGGCCGTGCCTATCTCACCCTGCGGAAAATCATCGCTTCCGATCCGCCGGACCTCCTTGTCCTGATCGACTATCCAGATTTCAACCTCCGGATCGCACGACTCGCCAAACGGGCCGGGGTCAGGGTTCTGTACTACATCAGTCCCCAAGTGTGGGCGTGGCGGGTGGGGAGAGTGAAGAAGATCGGCCGGGTCGTCGACAGGATGGCGGTGGTCTTTCCGTTCGAGGTCCCGTTTTACGAGCGGGAAGGGGTGCCGGTCACCTTCGTCGGCCACCCCCTGGTCGATACGGTCCACCCAAGCATGTCACGGGCCGAATCCCAGGCTCTGTTCGGGCTCGACCCGGTGCGAAGGACCGTCGGGCTCTTTCCCGGGAGCCGCACCGGAGAGATCAGCCGCCTGTTGCCGGTCATCCTGGAGTCGGCCCGCCTTCTGAAGAAGCGCTTTCCCGATCTGCAGTTCATCCTGCCGCTCGCCTCGACCCTTACCATGGCCGACATCGCGCCCTATCTCTCCGGTTCCGGCCTGGAGATCAAGGTGGCGGAAGGTCGGGGGTATGACGTCATGCAGGTCTGTGACGCGATCATTACCGTGTCGGGCACGGTGACCCTGGAGATAGCCCTCGTCGGCGTGCCGATGGTGATCATCTACCGGGTTTCCCCCCTTACGTACGAACTCGGCAAGCGCCTGATCCGGGTGGACCATATCGGCATCTGCAATATCGTCGCGGGCGAACGGGTGGTGCCGGAGCTGATCCAGCACGACGCGGAGCCGGGGCGGATCGCGGCCGAGATCGACAGGATGCTGACCGACCCGGAATACGGGGCGGCCATCACGACGAAACTTTCCGCAGTGCGGGAAAAACTGGGCAGTGGCGGCGGTTCGTCCAGGGCCGCGCGCCTGATACTCGAAATGGTGAAGCATAAACAATGAATACGTTCAAGCGGATGATCCACTACAGCAGCCCCTACTGGTGGCGAATTGTCCTCGCCGCGGCGGGCTCTTCCGTCGTCGGGGGGATGGACGCCCTGTTCGCCTATCTCTCCGGCCCCCTCGTCAAGCAGCTCTTTGCCACGAAAGACTGGACGATCCTCCGGTTCGTGCCGCTCGGGATCATCGCCATTTTCACCGTCCGCGGCCTCGCACGGTACCTGAACGACTACTTCATCCGTACCTCCGGCCAGCTTGCCATCCAGGACATCCGCAACGAGCTCTACCGGAAGAACATGGAGCTCGGCCTCGCCTACTTCAACCGCAACCAGACCGGCGCGCTCATGTCGCGGGTGCTCAACGATGTGGGACTGATGCAGGATGGGGTGGCGAACGTGGTCACCGGCCTCTTCAGGGACGGGCTCGGCGCCGTCTTTCTCCTCGGGGTCATCTTCTACCTCAACTGGAAGCTCGCCATCATAGCGTTCCTCGTCCTTCCCGCCACGATCTACCCGGCACAGAAGATCGGCCGGCGCATCAAGACTGCCGTCCGCCGGAGCCAGGAAAAGATCGGTGACCTGGCTGCCATTCTCCAGGAGAGCTACGCCGGCATCAAGGTGATCAAGGCCTTCAACATGGCGGAGCGGGAAAACGAACGGTTCGCCGAGGCGAACCGGGGGTTCTACCACTTTCTGCGGAAATCGATCAAGTACGAGGGGGTGGCGGTCCCGGTGATGGAGTTCCTCTCCTCCCTCGGGGTTGCCGCCGTGGTCTGGGCGAGCATCGCCATGATCCGCCGCGGGACGCTGACTCCCGAGGCGCTCCTCTCGTTCGTCGCGGCGATGATCCTCCTCTACAACCCGATCAAGAAGCTGAGCGGTACCTACAACACCCTACAGCGCGCCACTGCCGCCGCCGAGCGGATTTTCGAGTCGATGGACGAAAAGCCGGAGATCGTCGATTCCCCATCCCCCCTTCCCATCGGAAAGGCCGAGGGGGATGTCGAGCTGGCCAACGTCTCGTTCCGCTACGGAGAGGAAAACGTCCTGAACGACGTCTCTCTCCGCGCCGGCCGGGGGGAGGTGGTGGCGCTTGTTGGACCGTCGGGAGGGGGGAAGAGCACCCTGGTTTCCCTCATTCCGCGGTTCTATGACGTGACGGCGGGGACGGTCCTGATCGACGGCACCGACGTCCGGCAGCTGCGGCTTGCGGACCTGATGCGGCAGATCGCCCTCGTCGACCAGGAAACGGTCCTTTTCAACGAGACCATCGCCAACAATATCCGCTACGGCAAGCCCGATGCCTCCGATGCCGAAGTGGAGAACGCGGCCCTGGCGGCATTTGCCCACGACTTCATCATGGAGATGCCGGACGGATACCGGACCAACATCGGCGACCGAGGGGTGCGGCTCTCCGGTGGTCAGCGGCAGAGGCTCTGCATCGCCCGTGCGATCCTGAAGGATGCTCCGATCCTGATTCTCGACGAGGCGACCAGCGCCCTCGACACGGAAAGCGAGCAGATGGTGCAGCGGGCGCTCAATAACCTGATGGCGAACCGGACCACCTTCGTCATCGCCCACCGGCTCTCCACTATCCTCCATGCGGACAAGATCGCGGTCATCGACCAGGGGAGGGTCGTGGAGGAAGGGAGCCACGAGGAGCTGCTCGTGCGCGGGGGGCTCTACAAAAAATTGTACGACATGCAGTTCCAGGGCTGATGAGAGAGCGTCTGAAAGAGCTGAAAAACCGTCGTGCCGGCGGCCTGCTGCCGAGGCTGATCTACCTCGTTATCCGGGCGCTCCGGGCGACCATGAGGGTGCGGATCGTCGGCGCAGAAATTCCGCAGGCCTTCCACGACCGGGGGGTGGGGGTGATCAACGTCTTATGGCACGCCCGGCTCCTGATGGTCCCGTTTGCCTACACCGGCAAGGGGATCAGGGTCCTGATCAGCAGCCATGGCGACGGCGAGATCATCGCCAACGTGATGCGGTGCTTCCGGTTCGGCCTGGTGCGCGGCTCGTCCTCGAAGGGGGGGAAGGAGGCGCTGCGGGAGATGGTGCAGCTGGCCCGTGACAACCAGGACCTGGCGATCACCCCCGACGGGCCGAGGGGGCCGGCCGAGGTGGTCAAGCTCGGCGTGGCCCAACTGGCGCGCATTACCGGGAGGCCGGTCATACCGATCGCCTTCTCCTGCTCGCGCGGGAAGCGCTTTTCCAGCTGGGACCGGTTCCTGCTTCCGTATCCGTTTTCACGGGGGGTGATTCTCTGGGGGGAGCCGCTGTTCTGGCGTGACGGCGAGGAGACGGAGGCCTTTCGGCTGAGAATCGAGAATGCCCTGCGGGAAACGACGGCCAGGGCGGACGAATCCGTCAGGGCACGGTTCTAGTCGAGATTTTCACCGCAGGAAAGCGCACGGTAAAGGCATGGTACATTTCTTATACCGCATAGTTTTATGGCTGGCGCTACCCTTCGTGATCGCCTACCACCTGTACCGGTCCGTGAGCAGGGGGCGGCGGCCGGCTTTTGCCGAGCGCTTCGGGGCCGTGGCGAATGACGGGCTGGCGGCGCTCGGAGGGGACAGGCCGATTCTCGTCCATGCCGTATCGGTGGGGGAGACCATAGCCGTCAAGCCCCTCCTGAAGGCCTTGAAGGAACGGTTTCCGGAGCGGCGGATTGTTGTCTCCAACGTCACGGAAACCGGGAGGAGCGTCGCGGAGAGGCTTTCCGAGCCCGACCTCTGCGTCTACTTCCCGTTCGATTACCGGTTTGCCGCAAACAGGTTTCTCGCAGCCCTCCGCCCTGCCATCATCCTGGTCGTCGAGACCG
>DATJLB010000335.1:0-3798 GCA_035490915.1 Geobacteraceae bacterium | reverse complement strand
CTGTGTTTCCTTGTTGCCAGTCCGGCTTAGATGTCGTAGTAGAGAGCGAACTCGGCCGGAACCGGACGCATGCGGACCGGGTTGACTTCGGCCTCGGTCTTGTACTCGATCCACTTCTCGATGACGTCGGGGGTGAAGACGTCCCCTTTGAGGAGGAACTCGTGGTCCGCCTTGAGGCAGTTGAGCGCCTCTTCCAGGGTGCCCGGAGCGGACGGAATGTCCTTGAGCTCTTCGGGGGAAAGCCCATAGATGTCCTTGTCGAGCGGCTGGCCCGGATCGATCTTGTTCTCGATCCCGTCGAGGCCCGCCATCAGCATGGCGGCGAAGGCGAGGTAGCCGTTGGCTGAGGGGTCGGGAGTACGGTACTCGATCCGCTTCGCCTTCGGGTTGGTGGAGAACATCGGGATCCGGAGCGAAGCGGAACGGTTACGGCTGGAGTACGCCATGTTGACCGGGGCTTCGAAACCGGGGACCAGACGCTTGTAGGAGTTGGTGGTCGGGTTGGTAAAGGCGCAGAGTGCCTTGGCATGCTTGATGATCCCGCCGATGTACCAGAGGGCAAGCTGTGAGAGCCCGCCATACTTGTCGCCGGCGAAGAGGTTCACTCCTTCCTTCCAGATCGACTGGTGGCAGTGCATCCCGGAGCCGTTGTCGCCGTAGAGCGGCTTCGGCATGAAGGTGACAGTCTTGCCGTTGCGCACGGCGACGTTCTTGATGATGTACTTGAACCACTGGAGCTTGTCGGCCATGGCGACGAGGGCGTCGAAGCGCATGTCGATCTCGGCCTGGCCGCCGGTGGCGACCTCGTGGTGCTGGGCCTCAACCCTGATCCCGACTTTCTGCATCTCCATCACCATCTCGTTGCGGAGATCGTTCTGGGAGTCGGTCGGGGAAACCGGGAAGTAACCTTCCTTGTGGCGCGGCTTGTAGCCGAGGTTCGGGAACTCTTCACGGCCGCTGTTCCAGATCCCTTCGGTCGAGTCGACCACGAAGAAGGACTGGTTGGCGGTCATGTCGAAACGGACGTCGTCGAAGATGAAGAACTCGGCTTCCGGCCCGAAGAATGCGGTGTCGCCGATGCCGGAGGACTTGAGGTACGCCTCGGCTTTCTTGGCGATGTTGCGCGGGTCGCGGCTGTACCCTTCCTTGGTGATCGGGTCGAAGATGTTGCAGATCAGCGACAGGGTCGGGAGGGCGGTGAAGGGGTCCATCTTGGCGGTGGTCGGGTCGGGAATGATGATCATGTCGGAGGCGTGGATCGGCTGCCAGCCGCGGATCGAAGAGCCGTCAAAGCCGAGCCCTTCCTCAAAGATATCCTCGCCGAATTCGCTCATCGGGGTGGAAAAATGCTGCCAGATGCCGACAAAGTCCATGAACTTGTAGTCGACCATCAGGGCGCCGTTCTCCTTGGCAAAATCCACAACTTGTTTCGGGGTCATCGAAAATCTCCTTTCAGGGTGTATTAAATTACAGACGGGCTACAGGGCGTCTTCGCCCCGCTCGCCGGTTCTGATACGGACCACTTCCTCAACGGGCGTGACAAATATCTTGCCGTCGCCGATCCGGCCGGTCTTGGCCGCCTGCTCGATGGTCTCCACCACCTTGGCCACGATATCGTCGCCAACAATGATCTCCATCTTGATCTTCGGAATGAAATCGACCACGTACTCAGCGCCACGGTAGAGCTCGGTGTGGCCTTTCTGGCGGCCGAAACCCTTTACCTCGCTGACGGTTATCCCCTGGATACCGATCTCGTTGAGGGCCTCTTTGACCTCATCCAGCTTGAAAGGTTTTATTATCGCTTCGACTTTTTTCAAGTTCATCACCCCCTTGGTGAAATAAAAAACTCACGAATTATAATGATCTGAACGGCAAAAAGCAAGGCCGATCCAGCCCTGGACACATAAAATAAGCAAAATACTTGCCCAAATCCGGCAGCAAATGAATTACGCAAAAAAAACGGCACGTTACGGACAAGTTCGTTCCATGCGGCAGGCGGAAAAAAAATTATAGCCTAAAATATAGTCAATACAAGAGGGTACCTGCCCACTAAAGCGGCAGCTCACTCCCCCGCGGCGGTAACCGGTTCGGTCGCTTCGAGCATGGCATGGAGCATGGCGGTCCGGGGCATCGCCACCCCCTCCCGCGCTCCCGCTGCCAAGGGGCGGACGAAGATGGCGTCGAGTTCCAGCTCCCGTCCCTCCTCCCGGTCGATCTGCATGGAGGGACGGTAGGCGCCGAGCCCCTCGGAAAAGTCGATCATCCGGTCGGCCAGGGAGGCGTCGAGCGCCGCGGTGAGCCCCTGGGTGTTCGCCGCCGCGATCACCTCCAGCATGATCTCACGGACCAGGGAGCGGGTCGCCTCCCGGTGGAGGAGGTCCGCCACCGTCACGCCGAGGAGGGCGCAGAGGCCGTTGAACGGGATGTTCCAGACGAGCTTTTCCCAGCGCGCCGTGAGGAGATCGGACACTGCCTGACATTCCACGCCGGCTCCGCGGAAGAGCTCCGCCACCCGTTCCGCCCGCGAACTCCCCCCCTGCAGGTATTCGCCCACCAGCACCCGTCCCGCGCCGAGGTGCCGGACGACCCCGGGCTCCCCACGGTTGGCGCAGAGAAACGCCACCCCGCCGAGCACCCGCTCGGCGCCGAACAGTGCCGCCAGCTTCTCCTCGTTGCCGAGGCCGTTCTGGAGGGTGAGAATCATGGTATCGGCCCCGAGAAGGGGAGCGATCAGCTCCCGGTAGCGATGGTTGGCAAAGGTCTTCAGCCCGACCAGGACCAGTTCCACCGGGCCGATCTCGGCAGGACTCCGGTACCCCTGGACCGGGGCGAGGTGGAAGTCTCCCCGCACCGATTCAACCCGAAGCCCCTTCTCCCGAATGGCCTGATAATCGCGGCGGAGAAGGAATCGGACGTCGATTCCCCCCCGCTGCAGCAAAGCGCCGTAATAGAGTCCGAGGGCACCGGCCCCGACAATGGCAATCCGCATGCAATCCTCCTTGTAAAAGCCTTTCACAACCGGTATAGTGTGTACCAATCGAACTGGCACCATTCTCTAAATCAATGCTACAAATTATTCCCCTCCCCCCTGGTGGGGGAGGGTCAGGGTGGGGGGGTAAGAGATGTTCGCAAGAGCTCGCTATTCGCGGCTTCACCCTCCCCCTACCCTTCCTCCCATCAAGGGAGGGGGAACTCTCGTCCCCTTCCATACTCCGGAGGTCCGCCGGCCCATGATCGTCCTCCTCCTCATCCTGACACTCTCCTTCGCCTGCGGCGAGGCGCGCGCCGACATCTACCGCTACCTGAACGAAGACGGGGTCGAGTGCTTCACCGACACGCCGACGACCAAAGCCGCGATCAAGGTCATGAAGGAAAAATCGGATTCACTCCGCACAGAGCCACACCGGAAGCGTGCTCAGTCCCCTCCCGCTCACGAATCTGCCCAAAAAACAGGCAACAACCACCTCGACAGGCTGCAGACGTGTTCCCCGCCCGACACCTCCTTCCCGGTCAGCGGGCGGATCACCTCAACCGTCGGACTTCGCCACGACCCGATCGACGGCGTGGTCCGGGACCACAAGGGAGTAGACATCGCCACGCCGGAGGGGACACCGGTTCGGCCGGTCGCCCCCGGCATAGTGGTCTTCAGCGGCTACCGCTCGGGCTACGGCAACACGGTGATCGTCAGACACGCCGACGGGTCTATCACCCTCTACGCCCACAACTCGGCCAACCTCAAAAGCGAAGGGGAACCGGTGGACAGGAGCTCCACCATCGCCTTCTCCGGCTCGACCGGCC
>DATJLB010000334.1:0-6967 GCA_035490915.1 Geobacteraceae bacterium | reverse complement strand
GCTCAGCGCGGTGAAGGGGCTTTACGGCGGCAACGTCCTCCTGAACGAGGAGTTCCGCATGGGCAATGTGGAGCGGGAACTCAAGGTCTCCCCCTTCTCGGTGCTGCACATCGCCTCCCACGGGCACTTCGGCGGCAGCGCCGGCGACAGCTACCTCCTGGCCTTCGACGAGCGCTTCACCATGGACCGCCTGGCCCGGTACGTCGGCCTCTTCCGCTTCCGGGACGAGCCCCTGGACCTGCTCACCCTGAGCGCCTGCGAGACCGCGGCGGGGGACGACCGCTCCGCGCTGGGGCTCGCCGGGGTCGCGGTTCGGGCCGGCGCCCGCAGCGCCCTGGCCACCCTTTGGCACGTGAACGACCCCTCTTCCTACGAGCTGGTCGTGGAGTTCTACCGGCAGCTGCGCACCCCCGGGGTCTCGCGGGGTGCCGCGCTCAGGGCGGCCCAGATGAAGCTTCTGGACGACCAGCGCTACGACCACCCCGGTTACTGGGCCCCGTTTCTGCTGATCAACAACTGGCTCTAGCAAAGAGATGCGGAGCGTCCTCGCCTGGTTGGGAAAGCCGTGGGGGATCATCCCCTGCTGCGGCGGGCTGGTCTTTCTCCTGGTGCTCGGCCTGCGTCTGAGGGGGGGGCTCGAGTCCCTGGAGCTGGCCGCCTTTGACCGGATGATCCGCATCGCCGCCCGGGACTACCGAGAGACCCGTATTACCTCGATCGAGGTCTCCGAGCAGGAGATCCAGGCGCTGGGGTGGCCGCTTTCCGACGCGACGCTGGCCCGGGCACTGAAGACGGTCCTGAAGCAAAAGCCGCGTGCGGTGGGTCTCGACATCTACCGTGATCTTCCGGTACCCCCCGGCAGCGACGAGCTAGCCCGCGTACTTGGCGATAACCCCAACCTGGTTGCCGTGATGACCCTGGGGGAGAGGGGCGTTGCCCCCCCCGCCCCCCTTAAGGGGACCGACCAGGCGGCCTTCGGGGACATCGTGGTCGATGCCGAGGGGACGGTGCGCCGCGGGCTCCTGTTTGCCGACGACGGCCGTAATGTCTACACCTCGTTCGCGCTCAGGCTCGCCTCCCTCTACCTCGCACCCGAGGGAATCGGGCTCGAGCCGGATCCGGCCGACCCGCTGCTGATGCGGCTGGGGCAGACCACCATACCCGCCCTGGATGCGGACGAGGGGGGATACCGCAGGGCGGACGCGGCCGGTTACCAGTTTCTGCTTGATTTTCAGCAGGGGGGCGCTCCCTTCGCCACCTATCCGTTTTCCGCGCTGCTCAAGGGGGAAGTGCCGGCGGCCGCGCTCGCCGGCAAGATCGTCCTGATCGGGGTCAACTCCGACAGCGTCAAGGACCACTTCTACACCCCGCTCGGCGCGGCCGGCCACCAGCTTTCCGGAACGGTCCTGCACGGCTACATAGCGGGGCAGCTACTCCGTTTCGCCTTTGGCAAAGCGGCGCCGATCCGGGCCCCCTCGGAAAAGTACAAGGTGGCGCTGCTCCTGGCGGCGAGCCTCGCGGGGAGTGCGGTCGGGTTCCGCACCCGCTCGGCCCGCGCCTTCTCGGTGGCCCTGGCTGCGGGACTCCTGGTGATCGGGGGGGGCGCCGCCGTCCTGTTCATGCAGCGCTGGTGGATCCCCCTGGTGCCGCCGGCGCTCGCCTTTTCCCTGGCGGCTACCGGCACCACCGCCTACGTCACCGGCCTTGAGAAGCGGGAACGCGCCGCACTGATGAGCCTCTTCTCCCGCTACGTTGCGAAGGAGATCGCGGAAATGATCTGGCGCGAGCGGGACCAGTTCCTGGACAACGGCCGCCCCCGCGCCCAGAGCATGACGGCCACCGTCTTCTTCTCCGACCTCAGGGGGTTCACCACTCTCGCCGAGAAGATGCCCCCGGCCGAGCTGATCGACTGGCTCAACACCTACATGGAGGCGATGGCCGGGCTGATCATGCGCCACGGCGGCGTGGTGGACGACTACGCGGGGGACGGCATCAAGGCGAACTTCGGGGTCCCGTTCCCCCGCAGAGGCGAGGAGGAGATCGCCGCCGACGCGGCGAACGCGGTTGCATGCGCCCTGGCCATGGAGAAGGAGATGCACCGGCTGAACGGAGAGTGGGAGGAAAGGGGGCTTCCCGAGATGGGTATCCGGGTGGGGATCTACACCGGCCCGGTGGTGGCGGGGCTTTTGGGGAGCTCCAGCCGGCTCAAGTACACCACGGTCGGCGACGCCGTCAACACCGCCTCGCGGCTGGAGAGCTACGACAAGGAGGTGGGGAGGGAGGCCCTGTGCCGCGTCCTCATCGGGGATTCCACCCTGAAGTACCTGAAGGGGCGCTACCAAAGCGAAAGGGTCGGCGAGGTTGCGCTCAAGGGCAAGGAAGAGAGGATCACGGTCCACTGCATCACCGGGGAAACGAACGACTGACGCGGGCAAAGGGGGAACAGGATGCACTACCTAAAGAACACTGCAATCACGGCTGTCATGCTTTCCATCATCTCGAGCACCGGGGCGGCGTACGGCGGCGACGCCAAGGCGGCCAAGGCGGTGGTGTACAAACCGCCGCTGCGGGGGCTTCCGGCGGGGCGCGTGGGTGGGGGGACCAGGGGGGCCACGGAACGGGAGGCCTTCGCGCTGCTGGTGCTCGCCCCGGACCACGTCGGGCTGACCACCAGGGAACAGCCCACCCTCTACTGGTACATCTCCAAGCCCACAAGCTACCAGGTGGAGCTCACCATCGTTGAAAAACACGAGGTTCGCCCGTTGGTGGAGAAGGTGCTGAACGGCACCGAGCGCGGCGGCATCCAGGTGATCCGCCTGAGCGAGTTCGGGGTGCGGCTCAAGCCCGACCTCCCCTACCGGTGGTCGGTGGCGCTGGTCACTGACGCCGCCCACCGCTCTAAGGACATCCTGGCGGGGGGGATCATCAGGCGGGTCGATCCCCCGGCGGGGCTGGCGGAGAAGCTGGCAGGGGCAGGGGGGGGCGCGGCCGGCGTCTATGCCGAGGAGGGGATCTGGTACGACGCCCTGGCGGCTCTGTCGGAGCGGATTGACGCCTCCCCCGGCGACGCAGCGCTGCGCAGGGAGCGCGCTCTCCTGCTAAAGCAGGTGGGGCTGACCGAGGCGGCCGAAGCGGAAGCGACGCCCTGATCCCGCCGGTAGGAAAAAACGCGAGCCGCGCCGGAAAAGGGGAAGCGGCCCCGGGAGGTGAGCTGTGATTTCCGTTTCAGACCTGCAAGCCGTGGCCATCTTCCGGGAGCTCTCCCCCGAGGACCTCGCCCGGCTCGCCCCAAGCCTCACCGAACGGACCTTCGCTCCCGGCGCCACCATCATCTATCGCGGCGACCCTGGCTACTCCCTGTTCGCCATCCTGGAGGGGAGCGTCTCGATCACCTTACGCAACGACGAGGGGATCGAGTACGTCATCAACACCCAGGGGGAGGGGGAAAACTTCGGCGAGATGGCCCTGATAACGGGCGAGCCGCGCTCCGCCAACGTCAAGGCCGATGCCGCTGTCCGCCTTGCCGAGCTCTCCCAGGAGGCCTTTTTCGCCCTCATTGACCGCTACCCCGCGCTGGCGGACACCTTTCTCCAGCAAATAGCGCAGCGACGCGCCAGGACGATGGTCCGGGAGCAGTTCGCCCACCTGGAACGGGCGGAGATCATCGCCAACCTCTTTGCCCAGAAGGCTCCCGACATCGAGCGGCTCATCGGCAAGAGCAAGTGGACGGCCGACACCAACACGCTGCTGCAAAGGGTCGCCGGCACCACAAGCAACGTCCTGATCACCGGCTCGCGCGGGACCGGGAAGGACCTCACCGCCCGGCTGGTTCACTTCCACAGTCCGGAAAAGGACCGCCCCCTGTTCCACCTGGACTGCAGCAACCCTCCTCCCATCCAGCGCCAGCAGGAGCCGGGCAGCGCCGCGGGCCAGGACGTGCTGCACCTCGAGATCGCCCAGGAGTCCGCCCTCTTCGGCCACGGCATCGACGCGGGCAGCTACGCCAAGGGGATCCGGCGCGGCTATCTCGAGCTGGCCGATGGAGGCGCGGTGGTGCTGGAAAACGTCGAGGCCCTCTCGCCGCATGTGCAGAGGCTCTTGGTGCAGTATCTCAGGGAAGGCTCCTTCGTGCGCACCGGCGAGACCAGCCCCATCGCCAGCCGGGTACGTCTCATCTGCACCGCCTTAAGGCCCGTGCAGGAGCTCAAGGGCCCGGCGGGGCTGGACCCGGAGCTGGTCCCGCTGCTCGCCACTGAGCTCCTCGCCTTGAAACCTTTGCGCGAGCGAAAAAAGGACATCCCCGAGCTGGCCGCCCACTTGCTGACGCAGTACAACCGGAAGTTCGGCAAGGAGGTGACCGGGTTCTCTGAGGAGGCGCTGAACAGCCTGGTGGATCACGACTGGCCGTTGAACGTTGACGAGATGCATCAGGTCCTCGAGCGGGCAGTAGCGATCGCCGACGGGGCCACGATCACCGAACGGCATATCTTCGTCAACGTCCACACCTTTTCCACCACCGGCAAGTTCAATCTGCTCAAGATCCCCTCCCTGAGGGAACTGGCCAACCACCAGCTGGTGCCCAGGGCGATGCGGCTGATAACGGTGCCGTTCATCTTGGCGCTGACCGTCCTCACCCTCTTGGGGCCGGACCGGGAGAACCCTGCGAATCTCCTGGTCTGGGGGGTGTGGTGGCCTTTCCTGATCTTTTCTGTGCTGGTGAGCGCCCGGAGTTGGTGCGCCTACTGCCCGCTCCCCCCCATCGGGGAAGGGATCAGCCGCTTCCGGAAACGTTTTCAGGCCGTTCCGGAACCGTTAGCCAGGCACGGAGTCTGGATCGGCATCGTCGGTTTTGCCCTGATCCTGCTGTGGGAACATGCTGCGCACATGTTCACCGCCGCGCACGCCACCGGAGTGCTGCTGACCACCATCCTCACCGGGGCCGCGGTCACCAACCTCCTCCTGGGCAAGCGCTCCTGGTGCAAACACATCTGTCCCCTGGGAAGGATGGTGGCCCAGTCCTCCACCCTTTCGGTCGTGGGACTGGGGACCAACACCAACGTCTGTTCCAGCCAGTGCCAGAGCCCCGACTGCATCAAGGACAAGAACTGCGCCATGGGGATCCATCCCTCCGCGGCCGGGCTCTCTAAGGACTGCGTCCTCTGCCTTTCCTGCGTCAAGAAGTGCCGGAACCACTCGGTACGGATCGAGGCCCGGCTCCCCTGGCAGGAAACGCTCTCCCGGGAAAAGTTCACCACCCCTGAGGCGTCCTTCGCGCTGCTGCTGACCGCCCTGGTCCTTGCCCTGAAGCTTCCCGCCTCGGGCCCCTTCCGCAGCCTGCTCTCCGGCCTGGGCGCCGTTCCCCATGCGCTGGCCGAGTTGGTGGCCATCTGCGTCGTGGTAGCCCTCTTCATTGCCGCGGTCATCCTCTCCTGCGATCCGGGCGACGCCGCCTCGCGCAAGGACGTCTTCACCGCCTGCGGACCGGCCTACCTGTTCCTGGCCTTTGCGGGGCTCTTCAACATCTATTTCCGCGAGTTGGTCGAGAGCGGGGCGAATCTGGTGCCATGGATCCTGCAATGGACGGGAGCGGGGGGGTGGATCCCGGCATCCTGGGTCACTCCCGAGCTGGGGACCCTGAAGTACCTGATCCCCTGCATCACCCTGGCCGGCATGGCGACCTCGCTGTACGCGATCCGGCGCCTCTCCGAGAAACATGCGCTTTCCCCGTGGGTGCGGCGCCGCAACCAGGGGATCATGCTGTTAACCGGTCTCGCCTTCCTGGCGCTGCTCTAAGGCAGGGGGGGCTATGGAGGCGTCTTCGCGGCTTCGCAAACGGTGGCAGCAAATCGGACAGCTGCATCCGTGCATGCGCCATCTATCGCTGGCGCTCGCTTTGGTGGCGCTGCACAGCTTTTTCCTGGGGTGCGCCATCTATTTTTTCCCGTCCTACATCTACGGCATGACCCTGTCGGGCCCCATTCCCGACCGGTTTTTTTTCAAGCAGTCCGGGCTGTTCCTCGTCTGCCTCGCTCTTTTTTACATGGTTCCCCTGCTCGACCTATTTCGCTTTCACTTGCTGGTCCTGGTGGCGGTGGCCACCAAGGTCCTGGCCGTCCTGTTTCTTTTGGGCAACGCGAGCCTCACCCCCCGCCCCGCTTTGATCTTCTTGACATCTCTGGGCGACGCCGGCATGGCGCTCCTCCTTACCCTTTGCTACCTTCGTGTCAGGCCGCACTTGGCTGGCCCGCGGCAATGGGAAACACCGGGGGCGGCAAGCGGGACGAGAATTGCGGGAGAACCGGCGTCGACAAGTGGTGCACACGGAGCTGCAAGGGGAGATTAGGCCTGTAGAACATTGGGGAAAGCCTGAAGTTTTGCATGGAAACCTTGAAATTTGCGTGCCTCCACATCTTAATCGTAGCTGTTTCAGTTGCAGCATCCATTCACTATTGGGAGCGGTTGGGCCTGATTGGTGGGAAATAACTCCATAAAGGGATGAACCTAAAAACATCTCTCTTGTAAAGGAGGCTAGAATGGGCAGAACGAAACTCGTTGGCGCTATTATCGCCATGCTTGCCCTCCACCTTGTAATTCTTGCATGTGCCACGGTGCCGCCGCCCCAGGCACAGGTAAAAACTGCTGTTCTTGCCAAGAGTGGCGATACTGTGCAACTCTTCCATGGTGGAAATAAGCTTGCGAAGGATGAATTTTGCCGCAACGCCGTTGTCGCCGTTTATCGTTATTCCCAGTCCAACGCCGGTGGGTCGCAAAAGAGCGAGGTGGGAAAAATAAGAATTACGGGCTTTGTCGACGACCACTATTTGGAGGGGGTAGTTGTGGAAGGCACACTAAAGGATGGCGACATAGCTGTTCAACCCAATAGTGCTTGTTTGATCAGGATGCCGGATGGAGTGATGGGGGACTCAACGTATAAAATCCCGTAAAGCATCCATACGTTTCCGCCCTC
>DATJLB010000333.1:0-9813 GCA_035490915.1 Geobacteraceae bacterium | reverse complement strand
TCTGAAATCGACCCCAAAAGTGCGACACATTAAATTGTTGCACGGTTGTAACATTCGCGCGTATTGTTTTAGAGTATAGAAGTCTTTTCACATAATGCAACCTACCGGCAATAAACATGCCGGACGCGCAGCCGTTCGGCTCGGCCTGCCGTACCGGACTGAATTTTATCGCTCCCATGATTTGCCTAATGACCCGGCATTGGGTAAGCTTCACTGGGAGAGCAGTGTGCTGCATATCACCTACAGGGGCAAACCATGGCGCAGATAGTCGGAATCGTCCAGGTCAAGGGGGGGGTCGGGCGTTCAACCATTGCCACCAATCTGGCGGCAGTTTTTTCGCTCAAGAAACCGACTGCGTTGATTGACTGTGATCTCCCGCAGGGAACGAGCGCCTCGTGGTTCGCGGTGCGGAAATCGGAAGTGCCTCCCACCAATCTGACCCTCGTCACCGCCCGCGATTACCGGGAGTTGGTGACCAAGACCCAGGAACTCTCACGAGAGAATCGCTACATAATTATCGATGCCCCACCCCGCATCGCCGAAATGACCCGAGCGATCATCGTCATGAGCACCCTCAGTCTCGTTCCACTCGGCGCAAGCGCCGCGGAAATCTGGTCAACGGCAGACCTGCTGCAGACCGTTGCCGCAGCCCGCCGCTACCGGCCCGACATCGACGTCCGCATCGTTTGGAACCGATTCAGGGCCCACACACGGGAAGCCCTCGAGGTAAGTGAGGAGGCCCGCAAAGAACTGGGGCTCAAGGAACTGACAGCCCGCCTCGGCTACCGCGTTGCTTACAGCGAGGCCTTGGCCAGGGGGTTGTCGGTGGATGAGTGGCTGGACGGGACCGCACATTCAGAGATACGCGCCCTCGCCACTGAAGTGAAAAGCATACTCAAGGAGAAGGTGAAATGACGCGAGCAAAGTCAAAACCGCCCGTACGCAAGCCAGTTTTCGACGAGGCGGGTATCCTCAGTTTTGCCGCAGGGGAGACGATTGATGCTGCCGGAAGTACCGCCAGGACGGGCGTGACAGAAAACCCGGGCAGCCTGAAGGGGGCGCAGCAATCGGACCAGGACCGGCTCTCTCTCACCCTCATGCTCAAACACGAGGTCATCACCCGCCTCACGGCAGAAGCGGACCGAAAGGACAAGACGGTCGACCAGATAGTGGAAAAGCTCGTCACGAAACATTTGGGCAAGCATTGACGGCCTCAACCAGCCTGTCGATTCTCTTCAGGTCCTTCAGACGCCCCTTGGCGGGCTTGATCTGCAATCCCCGGATTTCCTGCAGCAGCCGGCTTATTCCTTCTTCAACAACGCAGGGGCACGGCAACGCGGTGCCCTCTGGAATTCTTTTTTCGGCAACACGCGGTAAGGTTAGAAGTGGCAGGAGACACCGAAGATGAAGTGACTTGTCCACGGCTCGACCTCAAGCCTCCCCCCGCCGGAGAGATCCATGTCGAGATCGGCATAGCTTACCTTGTACTCAAGGAAGAGTGAAACGGGGCCGTAGACCCGGAAATCGACCCCGCACAGGGCCTGATAGGCCGGGCCGGCAACCTGGTACTCTTCCGTGTTGCCGCCGGCGGTCGCCACCTCGACATGCGGGATCGCGACACCCGCGCCGATTCCGAGGTACGGCTGCAGCCGGTCAACGATGCCCTCGCCCAGGTGCTGCCAGCGGTAGAGCAGGTTCAGGGTGAGGAGGTTATGGCCATGGGAGATATTCAGGTTATCAAAGGTGGCACTGAGGGGTTCCCGGGGCTGGACCGGCACACCGTTGCGGGTGCCGGAAACGGTGACGGTCTGCCCCAATGGTGCAATCATCTTGGCATGGGTGTAGTCGAGGGCCACGCCCCAATGGGGGGCCGACTCCCACCAGTAGCCCAGGCGAGCCCCGTAGTAGAGGGGGGATTGAAAGGACTCGTCGTCCCAGGAGACGTCGTTGAACGTCAAGTGGGTACCGCCGGGCTGGTCGAGTTTAACGTCGGCATCGTGAGCAACTGCCTTGCCGCCGTAAAGGCTGACGACTAATTCGGCCCGGGCGGTACCGGCAAAAGTGAAGGCAAGGAAGAGTGCGAGAACTACGGCGTTTCGATAGGCGCTGCGCCTCATGGTTCCTCGAATTCGCGGACGGATGTACCCGGGCTCACATGCGCCCATGGAGAGCCTCCTTCCTTGTGAGACCTTTTCCAGCAGGCATCCCCCGATTTTAGTCGTTACCACAAATGTACCACCGGCCTCTTCATTTACAAACGCCCACCCGCCTTCGGAAGCCGGCCCTTCCCATCGAATTTATCCATGATAACAGCATGTTATGGACGACTTGATACTCGCAAGGAATGCGTTACGCTGGTACAAGAGGTGGAAAACTTAAAGACGATAGGAGGAAGAGCCATGTTAACGTTCGTCATGCTTACCCGTCTGTCCCCTGATGCCCTCCGCTCCCCGGGTTCGTTGGAGGAACTGGAACACAAAGTCATGGACCAGGTCCGGATGGAGTGCTCTCAAGTGGAATGGCTGCATAACTTCGCTATTCTCGGACCGTGCGATTATCTCGACATCTTCCGGGCACCGGACCTGGAATCGGCCATGAAGGTGGCAACCATAATCCGAACCTTCGGCCATGCCTCAACCGAGGTGTGGACCGCTACGGAATGGAAAAACTACAAGGAAATGCTCCAGAGGTTGCCCAAGGCTGCCTGATAGGGCCGGTTGCGAGCAGTTCGGATGTGCAAACTGGCGACTGCCAAACAGAGAAAGGGATTACCATGAATGTATTTGATTTTGCCTCGCAAATGGAGTTGGACGGAAAGGCGTACTACGAAAAGCTCGCAGCAGAGACGCCGGTAGCCGGGCTGAAAACTATCTTCACAAGGCTGGCGGAGGATGAACAGAAGCATTACAAAGCAATCCAGGACATTAAGGCGGCGGTTAAAGGTACAATGGCAGACACCACTGTTCTGGAAGAAGCGAAGAATGTGTTTCATGACCTGATGAGGGACAAAACCATAGTCGGCGGTTTGAGAAAGGATCTGGACGGTTACCAGCATGCCATGAAGATCGAAGCCGACAGCGTCCGACTTTACGAGGATATGGCGAAGAAGGAAAGCAACCCGGAGAATGTCCAACTTTTCCTGAGAATCGCCAACGAAGAGAAAAAGCATTACAACATCATGGAAAATCTCTACGATTTCGTGCTTGCGCCGCAAAACTTCCTGGCATGGGGCGAGTTCAGCAACCTTAAGGAATTGTAGACGCACCGAGACGGCGAGGAGCTTTCCCCATGGGGATTCCGAAGCGGCAACTGGGCAGGACCGGAGTAGCGGTGACCATACTTGGCCTTGGCGGGGAGGGAGTTCTTCGCTCCCACGGCTTCGAGCCCGATGCATATGCCCTGATCAACCGCGCCCTCGATCTGGGCATTAGCTACTGCGAGTCAGCGCGAGCCTATGACGGGAGCGAGTCCTACTACGGCAAGGCGCTGCGCGAGCGACGCAAAGAGATCTTCCTCACCAGCAAGTCCCACGCCCGTGACAAGATTGGAGCCTTCGCCCACCTCCACGAGACCCTCCGCAACATGAAGACCGATTATCTCGATCTCTGGCAGGTGCACGACGTGCGCACTGCAGAGGACGTTGAAGAGGTATTCGCTCCCGGTGGCGCCATCGAGGCGTTTGCCAAGGCCAAAGAAAACGGGCTTGCGCGCTTCGTCGGCGTCACCGGGCATCATGCCCCGGCTGTCATCCGAGCCTGCATCGAGCGATTCCCTTTCGATACCGTGCTTCTTCCGGTCAACCCGGCCGAGCCGGCCCATCAGAGCTTCATCGGGGAGGTAATCCCCCTGGCGAAGGAACGTGAGATGGGAATCGTGGGGATGAAGGTCTACCTGCGCGGTCTCGCCAGCAAACTCCCCGGATACGCCGGGATGGAGCCGTACCTCCGCTTCGCTCTTTCCCAGCCGGTCAGCACCATCGTCATCGGCTGTGACGACTTACGGCAACTGGAGGAGAATGTCCGCTTTGCCCGGTCATTTGCGCCCATGACCGGGGAGGAGCAGGCGGACCTGGCCCGACAGGTCGCCCCCTATGCCCGGCAACTCATGTACTATAAGCCCTAGGATTTATCGGCAGGCAGGGCACCTCACGCCCCATCTTTCAGGTGCGTCATCCGCAGCGAGTAAGAGCCGCTCTTCCCCTTCCCGTCCTGCCGCGTAATGATCACCCCCGGCTCGCCGGTGCTGACCCAGCGCCGGCACTTCTTGTTCGGGTCCTCGAAATCGATCACCCGGCAGTGGAGCCGTTTCCCGTCGACCGTCACGTCTTCACTCCTCACCCACCGGTATCTGCGTGTCACCACCGAGAGGGTTTCCAGGTCGAGAAGGCGCAGCACCCTTTCCTCCCCTTCCCTCTGCAGCCTGGTTTCCGGGCACTCCATCGTGGTGTAGTCGTAATCGTCCCTGTTCACCTTCATGGTCCGTCGCACGCCGTTCTCCGTTATGTTCAGGAGGAATCGTCCGTGGTCGAGCACCCCCTCCACCTCGGTTGATTTGCCGTTCTCCCTGGTCGAGCGCTGATAGCGGACGGTTCCCTCGTCCCCCACCAGGGCGTCCTCTTTCGTCTCCAGGTCGTAGGAATAGACGACGAAGCCGGCATGAATGCGGGTCCGCGCCTCGAACTTCAGGGCCTTCCTGCCGTCGTGCGAGCTGGGGGAGCAGACGGACCTGAACTCGCCGACCCGCACCCCGTGGGAGAACACGGAGTAGTCGGACTCGAGCGCCTCGGCCACGTAAGCGGCCACATCGCTCCCCTGCCATGCACAAAGAAGCGAAAATGCTGCGGCCGCCCAGAATGAAGCATGCCTTGTCACGGAACGTCTCATCGATCACCTTTGTAACTCCCCCTGCCCCCTCTTAGCTTAAGAGGGGGGAACATCTCCTCCCCTTAACTATAAGGGGAGGCAGGGAGGGGTTATAATCATCATCTATTTGTGCCTTCGACCCTGCGACAACCAGCATTAACCGCTTTCCCCGGCCCTGTCAACCCCCGGCCGTGCAACGATTCGGTTACAAAACGGCAGATGCCGACCGATGCGGCTCCTCACGCCCCGGCAGGCGCGGCATCGTGCCGTTGCCGACACCACCGCGCACTTCGCGAGTTCACGCACGATTTACACAGCCGCAACACAGGCTTAACAATTCTCCTGTAGCATGACACCCATGTCGGATGTATCGTCAGCACGAAAAGTCCTCGACCTCCACGGCGAGGCGACCTCGAACCTTTCCCACCCCGAAGCCCTGAAAAGGGCGCTCGCCGGCATCGGCGTCGACGTCACCGGCACGGATTTCATCTCCTCCCTCCCCTTCTCCCGAAACGACACGACCGCCGGCTCCGAGACGGAGCTCCAGGTGGCGGTCGCCGGCAGGAAGGAAGACGTCGACCTTCCCGGCACCATCGAACGGTCGGCCTACTTCGCTAACGTCCTGAAGAGGGCGGCCGCCGGGGAGACGCCGAAAAGCCTCGTCAGCGACCTGGAGCGGTTCCTCGCCAGCAACGAGGAGAATGTCTGGGAAAACAGCTGGGTCCGCTTCCCCCGCAAACTGCTTTCCCCATATGCCGGCCAGGTGTTCCGCCACGACCTTCGGGAGGTCAAGAGCAATCGCGGGAGCGGGCCGCGCAGCGACGCCCACCGCTTCATCCTGGATAACGGCGAGGGGGAGGAACAGCTCCGGCTCCCCATCAGCTACCTCCTGAAGCTCGCACTGGCCGACGCGCTCGGCTCGCAGGAGCTTCTCCCGGCGCTCGTCAGGACGACCGGCGAGCGCCTGATGGGGCACTTCCTGAACGACAACACCTCGCCCGAAACCTTCTCCTTCCACGTGGTGCCGCTCCGTCCCGAAACCGGGATGGGGCGGGGGATCGCCCGGGAGACCTCGAAGCGCTTCCTCCTCACCCAGCTCCTGGCAATGTACGCCAACGAAAGCTTTGGCCTGCGGGCGAGCGGCCAGCAGGCGCTCGTCTATTTCGCCCCCCATCCGCCGGTCCGCCAGAAGGAGCTGAACGACCATATCCCGGACGCCTTCTACCGGGAGCTCTTCATGAGTCCCTGCCTCTCCGGCTGGGACCGGGGGGAGGAGAAATACCGCTACATGCAGCTCTGCCACCAGGTCCTCTCGCGGAGCCAATTGAACGCCGTGGCGAAGCTCCGGGAAGCGGGGATCATCACCAACAACCTGGTGGTCCTCCCGAACGTCTCCAACGTGAGCCTCGCCAACAACGGCACCCACATAAGCCTCGGGAGCCGCAGGCTTACGCAGGCGCTCGCGGACCCGGCGTCCGGGTTCACCGCCGGGCACGAGAAACAGCTTGGTGACCTGGCCATCAAGGCGGCCGAGCACTTTCTCCCCCTGTTCGTCGGCACCTACACGGCGGCCCCCTACCGGCTTGCCTTCACCGACTTCCACCCGGAACGGGCGCTCGGCTATCTCCCCCACGAACTGGATTACACCCACCTCCGGATGATCTGGCGGCGCTGGAAGAAGAAGGCGCACCTCTCCATCTTCGGCCGCCCCGTCACGCCGTTCGGCCCGGAATGGCTCGATACGCTGGTGAGCGGCGTATTCCGGATGAAGGGGGATTTCGTCCCGGACTTCCGGCTGATCGACTACCTGGTCTGCCTGATGAGCACCGACCGGAACCCCGCCCTGGACGGCACCCTCGGGAGCAGCGACCGGCTGAAGAAGGACCTGGCGGACATGGGGGTTTTCGACGGCCAGATGTCCCTCTACCTCCTCTACAAGCTGCGCGACTTCGCCACCATGGGGTTCTCCGGCTTCGAGGGGAGACACTACAGCCTGTTCGAGAACCTGGAGGAGGACATGGGAGGGGCCGCGGACCTGCAGGTCCTGATCAATGCCCTCGCCTTCAAGTACATGGCGACGGGCGAGCTTGCCCACAGCCGGATTCCCGACACCCCGTCGGTGGAGAGCGAGCGGCGGCAGATCTTCTTCGGCGCCGCCATCGGCATCCCGACCTTTTTCGTGCACAAAAACAGCGCCAACCTCTTCCTGAAAAAGATCCTCGCGCGGACCGACGGGATACGCCCGAGCCGGCGCTACCCCGGCTACCTGCGCGTTCCCCTCCAGGAGTATCGACGGGCGCTGGTGGAGGTCCTCCTTGCGGACGGGGCGGACCTGATCGAGTGCCTCGGCCTTCGGGCGACCATGGAAAACCTGATGGCCCGTCTGGAGCATCCGGCCAAGCACTCCGCGGCGGGGAGGGTGACGGCGGGCATCCTCGAAACGCTCCACGCCAAGTCCCCCCTGGATGTAAACGCCAGGGTCTTCAACCAGGGAGCGGAAGCATACTACCGCGGAACGCTCCGCCGCCAGCACCTGGTGGAAGCGCTCCACTTCCTGGAGGAGGACTGTCTCCAGGCCGACCTCCGCTCGACGCGCCTGGACGAAAAGACCGGCGCGGCGCTCGGTTCGGTGCTGGAAGGAAAGGGGGCGGCCGACTTCCTCCGCTCTGTGAAAAGGGACCTCCTGGAAGAGCGGCTCCCGATCGGAGCGCTCCTGAAGCTCATCAACCTGGTCATCGTCACCATCCACCACGACACCGTCCAGGCCGACCTCGACACAGGAATTTCATCATGAACATGACCGTCAAGCACCAGTACATCGAGCGGGAGAGCGGCACAGTCCGCACGGAACAGCTCTACGGCGACCGGTTCGTCCGGTTCCTCTATAACGGGGTGCGGGAAAACGCCCCGATTCTCTTTCGCCTCTGCACCTCGGCCCACATGTCGAGCATCCTCGGGATGATCAACTTCGACAACCCGCTGGCCGCCGGGCTTTCCGGCAACCGGCGTTTTCTCGCCGAATGCGGGGTCGACCTCGGCGAATGCCTGGAGCAGCCGGAGTTCTTCACCACCCCGCGGAAGATCTTCGAGCGGCAGATCCGCTACGGGGAATGCCGGCCGATGACGGACGATCCCGCGGCAATCACGTCCCCCGCCGATGCGCGGGTCCTGGTGGGCTCTTTCCGGGAGAACTCGCTCCTCTTCATCAAGGAAAAATTCTTCGAGTACGAGGAGTTCCTGGGGCGCGACCGGCCCGGGTGGCTCCGCGCCTTCGCGAGTGGGGATTTCGCCGTCTTCCGGCTCACCCCGGACAAGTACCACTACAACCACACGCCGGTTGCCGGGCGGGTGGCGGACATCTACGAAATCCCCGGGAGCTACCACTCCTGCAACCCGGGGGCGGTGGTGGAGGTGGTCACTCCCTACTCCAAGAACAAGCGGGTCGTCACCGTGCTCGACACCGACGTCCCGGGTGGGACCGGCGTGGGGCTCGTCGCCATGGTCGAGGTGGTGGCGATGATGATCGGCGAGATCGTCCAGTGCTACAGCGCCGAGAGCTACGACAATCCGCAACCTTTGACGCCCGGCATGTTCCTGGTCAAGGGTGCGCCGAAAAGCCTCTATCGCCCCGGCAGCAGCACCGACGTGCTGATATTCCAGAAGGGTCGGATCAGCTTCGCCGAGGACCTGGTCCGCAACATGCACGCGACGAACATCGAAAGCCGCTTTTCGCACGGCTTCGGAAGACCGCTGGTGGAAACGGACGTGCGGGTCCGCTCGTTGATCGCCCGGGCGAGGGACAACGGCTAAACCGGCCAATTTAAGAGGGAGTGCCCATGACCGCAAATTATTTCATTCTGATGCTGGCCCTGATGTCCTGCCTTTACCTCGCCTGGGGGTTCCGGGTGCTTCCCCGCGAGCGCTGGCAGATCCTGGCCGCCATGCCGGTGCATAAGGAAGAGTCCGGCACGTGGACGGGGGTGAACTTTACCTGGTACGGCCTGCTCACCGCGAATGCGTATGCCGTGGCGGTTGCCGTCCTGATCGTCCTGATGGGCGCCGTCCGGGTCCCGCTCACGGCGGCTGCCATATCGGCGGCCGTAATGCTCCTGTTCTGCGTTCCTGCCTCCAGCCTGGTGGCGCGGATCGTGGAAAAGAAGGCGCACACCTTCACCGTCGGCGGTGCGGTATTCGTCGGAGTCCTCCTGGCGCCGTGGCTCATCGAGTTCGTCAACCTCGCCCTGGGACCCGTACTCTCGTTCTCCATCCCCTCCATGACCGCCCTGGCAGCCTTCTCGATCGCCTACGCCTTCGGCGAGGGATTCGGCCGCCTCGCCTGTGTCAGCTTCGGCTGTTGCTACGGCAAGCCGCTAAACGGCGCTCCCGCCTGGACCCGCCGCATCTTCGCCGACTGCTGTTTCGTCTTTTTCGGGAAAACCCGCAAAATCGCCTATGCCGGCGGCCTGGAGGGGGAAAAGGTCGTGCCGATCCAGGCGGTCACCGCCGTTATATACGTCGGCACCGGCCTCTGCGCCACCGCGCTCTTCCTCCACTCGTCTTTCGCCGCCGCCTACCTCCTTTCCCTGGCGGTGACCCAGGGGTGGCGGGTCCTTTCGGAAACGATGCGGGCGGACTACCGCGGGACCGGCACCTTCAGCGCTTACCAGGTCATGGGGCTCATTTCGATCGTCTACGGCATCCTCGTGATCCTCCTCGTCACGTCCGAAGCCACCCCTCTTCCCGACACGGCGGGGGGTATCACCGCCCTCTGGCACCCCGCCCCGCTCCTCTTCCTGCAGATCCTCTGGCTGGCCATCTTCGTGCACACCGGGAAGAGTTCCGTCACCGGCTCGACACTCTCCTTCCACGTCCATACGGACAGGATCTGATCCCGCCCGGTCGACCTTAAAAACAGGGCGGAAAGTTACGTGCAAAGGTAGTGCTTAACCAC
>DATJLB010000332.1:0-7534 GCA_035490915.1 Geobacteraceae bacterium | reverse complement strand
GGAGAACCGGCGTCGACAAGTGGTGCACACGGAGCTGCAAGGGGAGATTAGGCCTGTAGAACATTGGGGAAAGCCTGAAGTTTTGCATGGAAACCTTGAAGCTTGCGTGCCTCCACATCTTCATCGTAGCCGTTTCTGTTGCAGCATCCATTCCCTATTGGGAGCGATTGGGCCTGATTGGTGGGAAATAACTCCATAAAGGGATGAACCTAAAAACATCTCTCTTGTAAAGGAGGCTAGAATGGGCAGAATGAAACTCGTTGGCGCTACAATCGCCATGCTTGCGCTCCACCTCGTAATTCCTGCGTGTGCCACGGTGCCGCCGCCCCAGGCACAGGTAAAGACTGCTGTTCTTGCCAAGAGTGGCGATACTGTGCAACTCTTCCATGGTGGAAATAAGCTTGCGAAGGATGAATTTTGCCGCAACGCCGTTGTCGCCGTTTATCGTTATTCCCAGTCCAACGCCGGTTCGAAAAAGAGCGAGGTGGGAAAAATAAGAATTACGGGCTTTGTCGGCGACCACTATTTGGAGGGGGTAGTTGTGGAAGGCACACTAAAGGATGGCGACATAGCTGTTCAACCCAATAGTGCTTGTTTGATCAGGATGCCGGATGGAGTGATGGGGGACTCAAATTATAAAATCCCGTAAAGCATCCATACGTTTCCGCCCTCGAGCTGCCATGTCACGGACACCGGCTCAGCCGCCCGGGAACTTGCGCGCAGGAATATCACCTCCAGTCGGCAGTGGCCTTGAATGGTTATCTGCACATCCTGACAGAAGCGGACGGCCTTTTTCCTTCAGGTTGCAAGGGGTATTAATTGGACGTCGAGGAGGCTAACTGGTTCCCGTTTTTCTTCGATCTCACCGGCCAGACGTAATAGCTTGAATGCTGGTGATAGCTGTAGATAGGGCCGAGCATATTGTAAACCATTATACCACCGGAATAAATGAAAACGGCCAGGTCTACGGTCGACCAGTATGCATGGCTCTTCAGTCGTTCGAGTGCCTCGGGATTAAGAATTGTGCCGTTCTTGATCTCCGGCGAAGCGAGCAGGCTTTCCAGTTCTTTGTACGTAGGTATCCGCCAATCGTTGTAGCCGAGATACTTCCGCTTATTGAGGCACTCTATGTGCAAATCCGAAAAACTGTAGCTTTTCTCGTCTCCACCGTAGCATGTGACCGGACCGGGGGAGAGGTCGTCCTTTGTCCATTGCAGAAGGTTGCGGTTGTCTGTAAATGTCCCGTCATGGTTGTCAACAATGTGTGATTCCAACGACCCTGTGAAGCTGTTAGGGGAAATCTTCGCACTGCACGACGTCATCAGAACGCATGACAACCCGATGAAGAAATTCAGGAATACCTTGACCATCAGATCCTCCGGACGACGGTTGCCGGTTACCGGGCACAAAAAGGCCTACCTTGAAAAGGGCAGGCCAGTACATCAGCCACTTCGGAAGCCCCTCTATCCATGTCTCCCATGGATGGGTAGCTTTGTGCCGCCAGGTTACCCAGGCTTTACCTTTTTCGGTGGTGAGGTGAAATTGCGGATTTTATATTAGATTAATTTTATTAATTGGGTGTGTCAAGGGAAAATCGACTGTCCTGCCACCATCACCTCGCTCTATCCAACTGCAGATTGAACCCTCCTGGTGCTCTGTTATACTTTGTCTATGCCTGGACGCAGTGTGAGTGATCCGCATGGCTGAAGAGAGCCAGCTTGTCGGAGGCTGGCACCGGCAGCATGGGCAAACTGTGTCCACCTGGAGAATCCATGGCAACGACAACCGCAAGGCATGCAGGTGTTCAATTCCCGATACTGCGGGGGATTCTTCCCATAAACGCATCTCAGGTGCCGACCGATATCGTTGCCGGCATAACCCTTGCCGCCCTTGCCATTCCCGAAGTGATGGGATACACGAAAATTTCGGGCACTCCGGTTATAACCGGTCTCTATACCATCCTCATTCCGATGACCTTGTATGCACTCTTCGGAGGCTCCCGGCACCTCGTAGTCGGTGCCGACTCCGCCACAGCCGCCATTCTTGCCGGCAGTGTCGGGGGGATGGCGATGCCGGGGTCCGCCGAATGGCTTGCCCTGGCAGGCGCTCTGGCACTCCTCGCGGCGGTGTTCCTGTTTCTGGCACGTCTCGCCCGGTTGGGATTCCTGGCCGACTTCCTGTCCCGTACCGTGCTCGTAGGATTTCTGACGGGAGTAGGGATTCAGGTCGCCTCCGGTGAGATCGCCGGGATGCTCGGGCTGCCGGGAGGTGGTCACGGTACGGTCGGCAGGCTGGTCGCCGACATGGGGCAGATCGGCCAGTCGAATCCGGGCACCGTGGCGCTGTCGATGGCCGTGCTGATCGTCATCGTCGGTTCGCGAAAACTGTCGAAAAAGATACCTGGCGCCCTGATTGCAGTGGCAGGCAGCATCATCCTCAGCTGGGCGCTCCATTTCGAGACTGCCGGGATCCGCGTTCTCGGCGCGGTTCCCCACGGCCTGCCGAGGATCGGTCTGCCCGATACGATATGGAGCTGGACCCTTGTCCGCGAACTGGCGCCGACCGCCTTTGCGATGTTCGTCGTCATCCTGGCCCAGAGCGCCGCCACCTCCCGTGCCTACGCCAGTCGGTACAACGAGCGCTTTGACGAGAATATCGACCTGGTAGGGCTGTCCCTGGCAAATATCGGGGCGGCCCTGTCCGGGACCTTCGTCGTCAACGGCAGTCCGACCAAAACCCAGATGGTAGAAGGCGCGGGGGGGCATAGCCAGATATCACAGCTCACCACCAGTTTCATCGTCCTCGTGGTGCTGCTCTTCTTCACCGGCCCATTGGCTTACATGCCGACGGCGGTCCTGTCGACGGTCGTTTTTCTGATCGGAGTGGAACTGATCGATGTCATGGGGATGCGCAGGATATTCGCCGAGCGGCCGTGGGAATTCTGGGTGGCGATGCTCACCGCAGCCGCCGTCGTTTTTGTGGGTGTAGAGCAGAGCATAGTGCTGGCCATTGTCATGTCGCTCGTAGTTCATACGCGTCATGGGTACCATGTAAACAACATGCTGCTCGTATCCGACGCGGAAAATGGCTGGCGACAGCAGAAAGCCAGCGCCCCCGAGCAGATAATTCCCGGCCTTATGATCTACCGCTTCATGCACAACATGTACTACGCAAACACACAGGTGCTGACCAGGGAGGTCGTTGAGCTTGTCAGGGGGGCGAAACCGTCTCTGTCCTGGTTCTGTATCGATGCAGTAGCGGTCAACGATGTGGATTTCACGGCGGCCGAGGCGCTGCGCACAGTCCACGGTTTCCTGGCAGAAGAGGGAGTCAGACTCGTGTTCTGCGAGGTCGTCGATGAAGTTCGGGCGGAACTCGATCGGTCCCAACTCACTGACCTGTTCGGAACCGACGCATTTTTCCCGTCACCTGCTGCCGTCGTGAACGCCTTCGGCGGCGGGGGATTGAAGGAGGTACATTCATGAGTAACGGCAATGCAATCGGATGGCTGCCGACACCTGAAGAGAAAGATTATCCCGCAGCCGAGTCGTATCTTTCCCTGACATACGATAGCCACGAGGTGGGAACGATCGTGGCCAAGCTGCGGGATGCTCCCGTGGCCAAGTTCAAGGCGAAGGATATTTTCAGGGCGTCGGGACTGTCCCTTCTGGGGGTCAGCAACTCCCACGTGGAAAAAGACCGGCAGAAGATAAAAGACGGCAAGAATTTGTCGCCCATTCTTCTGGTCAGAGATCAGCGGCTCGGCAAGGTCATCATTGCGGACGGCTACCACCGGCTGTGTGCAGTCTATTCGTTCAATGAAGACGAGTGGATTCCGTGCAAAATAGCGTAGTAAAAGAGAAATGCCGAATTGGTCACGGCGTTGATCGGCAGAACGGCTGCAATAGGCCGAACATGGCTCTGGCACAGCCATCGGGAAATCCTCGCAGCCATACCTTATATGCCTCACGGCAGATCGCAGAGAGGAGGAACGTGATGAAAAGAATGGCATCGTTAGTGATCGCAGCGGTATGCATCTCCCTTGCCGGGATAGCCGTTTGTCGAGCCGCGGAGCACCGGCCCGCTCCCTACACCGGCACCAAAGAGTTCGAACGGATGAAGCATCTGGTCGGCACGTGGGAAGGGACCTCCGACATGGGGAAAGAAGGTGAGAAGGTGAAGGTGGAGTACCGCCTGACCGCCGGCGACAGCGCGCTGGTCGAGACACTCAACCCGGGGCGGGCAGATGAGATGATTTCAGTCTACCACGACCGTCGGGGACAGCTGGCGATGACCCACTACTGCATGTTCCACAACCAACCACGCATGTCGCTCACCAAGGCCGACGCGCAGACGATCGAGCTCGTGTTCAGTGGCAGGGGGAACGACCTGGACCCGGAGAAGGAGAAGCACATGCATGCGGTGCGCTTTACCTTCACGGACAAAGACCACATGATCCAGAAATGGACCCTGTTTGAAAAAGGGAAAGAAGCGGAAGTGGTGACGTTCACGTTGACGCGGGTGCGCTGACGGGCGGCATAAACAAAGGCATCTCTCCTTTATTTCCATGACGAAGTCTGCTATGGTAGTGCCTCACTCAACGTCGCACTATACGAGGAGAGAGTCCGTGGCACACACAGCAGTCGAAAAAGAAACCGTTACGTCCTCCCGGCCGGTTGACCTGAGCGGCGAAGCCGGCTGGGTTCCCTTTGACGCCCCGTCGCTGGTCGGCGAGTCGCTCCGCTTCGTCTCCGGCGAACCGGGCGGCAACCGGTTCCGGGTCCGTTACTACCGTGACGGCGAAAAGCACCTCCATGCCCGCATCTGGTTCGGCCCCGAGACCGAAGGGCCGCCGGGACATGCCCATGGCGGTTCGGTCGCCGCGGTGATGGACGAGGCCCTCGGGCTTGCCGCGTGGGCCGCTGGGTACCCGATCGTGGTCGGAAACCTCAACGTCAGTTTCCGCACCATGCTGCCGCTGCAGAAGGTGGTTACCCTGGAGAGCCAGGTGGTTTCCGCCGAAGGGCGCAAGGTGATGGTGCACGGCCGGCTCTTCTGCGAGGATACGGTCTATGCCCTCGGGGAATGCCTCTGCATCACCATTCCGGGGAAGTAGCACTTACCGTTCCCGTTCCCAGAAGGCGGTCACGTCTTTCAGGATGCTGTCCGACACCAGTTCCGCCACGTCCGATTCGAACCAGTCGACCGGCATCGACCCGTTGTACCCTGCGTCCAGGAAGCGGGCGTCCATCAGCACGATGATGCCGCGGTCGGTCTCGGAGCGGATGACCCTTCCGGCGGCCTGCACCGCCTTGGCCATGGCGGGAATCGTGTAGGCGTACGCGAACCCGACGCCGTACCGTTTCTGGTAGTAGGCCCGCATCCCCTCCCGTTCGAGGTCGTAGGTCGGCAGCGGCGGGCCGACCACGAACGCCCCGATCACCATCTCTCCCGCGTAATCCAAACCCTCGGCAAACGACCCCCCCTGCACGGCGAAGACGACCGTCGGCACGCCCCCCTGGCGGAGACGGTCGAGGACCGCCTCCACCTGCGCCCCCTTCATGTTCCGCTCCTGCCTCACGAGCTCGAACCCCGCAGGAGGCCGGAAGAGGCACGCCACCCGCTCCAGGAACTCGAAGCTCGGGAGGAAGACGAAGTAATTTCCGCTGCGGATCGCCGCGATCCGCTGCACCGCGTCGGCGACCTTCGCGTAGTTCCGCTCGCGCTGCGCATACCGGGTGGAGACCTGCGGGATGAGGAGGATCTTGCGCCGCTCCTGCGGGAAGGGGGAGTGAAACTCCGCGGTCGTGACGGCCGCGGGGTCGAGGCCGGAAAGCCGCGCGTAGTACTCAAACGGCTTGAGCGTCGCCGAGAACGCCACCACCTGGCCGTAGTCGTCGTAACACGCCGCCAGGAACGTCGAGGCGTCGCAGCAGACGATCCTGACGGTGCCGCCGGCGGGGTGGGGGTTGAAGGTGGTGAAGAACTCCTCCCGGTCGGGGTCGACGACGTACTCCAGGGCGGCGGTGAATTCGGACCAGTACTGGGAAAGCCGCAGGACCGGGTCTTCCCGTCCGATCTCCAGGTCGTCGTCGAGGTAGCGGAGGAGAAAGGCCCTGAGACGCCAGTCCTGGTCGAGAAAGGCCTCCACCGGCGGGACGATCCGCGCCGGGGCGGGTGTGCCGCCACTACAGGCGGCGACGGCCCGGATGCACCCGTCGAGAAGTTCCTCCGCGTCGCGGCGGAAGCGGGGGGAGACCGTGCGCACCTCGTCCCGCATCCGCTCCAGCACGGCGGCCGACAGCGCGGGGGAATGGTAGTCCATCGCCCGGGCGGGGAGGTTGTGCGCCTCGTCGATCACGAGGTTCGGTTTCCCTGTCTGGTCGATGCCGACGGCGGTCAGGCGGCCGCCGGCCGACCGGGGGGCAAAGACGTAGTTGTAGTCGCAGATGACGATGTCCGCCTCATCCGCCGCCTCGAACTGGAGCTCGAAGGGGCAGACCCGGTATGTTTCCCCCACCTCGCGGAAGGTGCGCGCCTTCAGCCGCCTCTTGCGCGCCAGGGTGTCACGTACGCCGTGCGCGGCGACCTTTTCGTAGTAGTCGCGGGCGAATTCGCAGTAATCGGGGGTGCAGAGCGGCTCGTTCTGGAAGCAGATCTTCCCCTTGGCGGTGATGGAGAGGGCCGTGATGGGCGCTCCCGCATTCCGGAACCGGTCGACGGCGTCCTCGGCCACCGCATGCTGGCTGTTCTTCGGGGTGACGTAGACCGTCTTCTGCCCCCGCCCGAGCGCCTCCCGCAGCACCGGGTAGACGACGCCGGCGGTCTTGCCGAGCCCCGTCGGCGCCTGGAGGAGCATCGGCTTTTCCGCGGCCATCCCCTCCTCGATCGCCGCCATCAGCTCGGCCTGGCCGGGACGGGGCTGCTCGAACGGGAAGGGGAACCGGGCGGCGATCTTCCGGCGCCTGGCGGCACGCTTCTCGGCGCGGCGCGCCTCTGCGACGAGCTCGTCGAGGCGCAGCTCCAGCCACTGTTCGTACCGGGGGAGATCGAGCGGGATTTCAAGGTCCTCAGCCTTGCCGTCTCGGGACGAGACGAGGTGGAAGGAGAGGCGGGGGAGGACGCGGTGTTCGCGCCAGTAGAGGTAGCCGTAGGTCTGGAGCTGGATGGAGTAGGGATGATCGAGCGACGTGTCGGCGAGGCGGCGGACCAGGTCGCGCAGGGAGAAGGCGCTCTTGATCTCCTCGATGCGGGGCGGGTCGTGGCGGAAGATCCCGTCCATCCGGCCGTCGACCCGGAAGCGGTACCCCTCCCGGTCGAAGTGGCCGCTTACCGGCACCTCGGCCTGGTATGAGGCGTCCCCCCTTGCCCGCTTTCTCTGGACGCGGAGGTGGATTTCCTGCCCCTCCGTGGCGGCGCGACCGTAGCCGGAATGGGCTTCGATGCTGCCGGTGCGCGGTGCCGGGACGGCAAAATCGCGGAGCGGGACGACAATCAGTTTCACGTGGTGATACTCTCCTTTGGATGGGGCTCT
>DATJLB010000331.1:0-13038 GCA_035490915.1 Geobacteraceae bacterium | reverse complement strand
TCCGACGCCCTTGAAGAGGAGGGGCTGGAGATCCTCTATCCGCTTGCGGAAAAGCCATACGGCATGAAGGAACTCTGGTGCTTCGATCCGGACGGGTATCTGGTGGTGCTGGAGGAAAAGGTGGAGAAGAGGAAGGGGTGATTCACTCCTCATTGTTTTTCTTCTTCCCTCGGTCCCCGAGGGAGCATGAGTCGGCCAGTCAGGTCGAAACCCCGAGACGGGGAAGGACGTATTTCTGGAGCACGATCCAGAAAACGAGAAAGCCGATCAGTATCAGCAGGTCGTTCATGTTTACCTCCTGCTGGCAACTGTACCATATATTCAAAATAATATATACAATTAAATTGCTCGATCGTCTCGCGCCTGAATAACGCAATGAAAAAGCCCGCCGAAGCGGGCTTTCGCGTCTTTACGTCGTCAGTCAGGCGGTCGTCAGCTTTGCGGCTGCCGCAGCGGCAGGGTGACGGTGACCTTGGTCCCTTTGCCGACGGTGCTCTTGACCTCGATGTCGCCGTGGTGCTTCTTGACGATGCCGTAACTGACCGTTAACCCAAGCCCGGGCCCCTTGCCGACCGGCTTGGTGGTGAAGAAGGGGTCGAAAATTTTGCCGAGGTTGTGGGCCGGAATGCCGCAGCCGGTGTCACTGATGGTGATCACGAGCTGCGGATGGTTGCCGTATGTCTTAAGCAGGCGGGTGGCTATGCCGATTTCGCCGCCGTCCGGCATGGCGCTCGCGGCGTTCTGGAGGATGTTGGCGAACACCTCGAACAGCTTGACGAAGTCCCCTTCGATGCGGGGAGGGGGCGGTTCCGATTGCCATTTAACAGTGACAGCCGCCTGGCTCAACTGCTCCGCCATGGCGTCCAGTGTGTCCCGGAGCACCTCGTTGATGTCGATCTCCGAGAAGAAGCAGCGCGACTGCGTGGAGAACCGGATCAGGTCTTCGACGATATTCTGGCAGCGGGTTGCTGCGCTTTCGATGTTCTCCAGAACGCCGATTTCTTCCATCAGGGCCGGCTCGATCGGCTTTGCGAGAGCGGACCTGCGCAACAGTTGGATCGCCCCGAGGATGCCGGCCAACGGGTTGTTCAGCTCGTGCGAGGCGCCCGATATCACCTCGCTGAGCGCCGCCATCTTCTCCGACTGGACCAGCTTGGCCTGGGCCTCCTTGAGGTGACGGGTCTTTTCCTCCACCTTTCGCTCCAGGGTGCGGTTCCATTCCTCCCGTTCCTTCTCCACCTGCTTCCGTTCGGTGATGTCGCGGAAGATGACCTGCACGGCCGGCTTTCCCTTGTAGGTGATGCTCGTCCCGACCGCTTCCACATCGATGACGGCGCCGTCGAAGCGCACCATCTTGATTTCCCGCAGGGGGGTGACGATTTCCGCCTGCTCAAGCCGCGGGACCTTCCCCATGACGATTTCCCGGAAGTTGGGGTGGAGGGTGGCCACGACCGGCTGCCCGACGAGTTGCTCGGGTCTGTCGGCGCCGAACAGCCTGAGTGCCTCTGCGTTGGCGTAGACGTAGGCCCCTTCGCTGTGGACGAGGATCGCTTCCGGGGCGTTGTCCACCAGCCGGCGGTAGCGTTCCTCGCTCTGCTGCAACTCGGCCTCGATCCGCTTCCGTTCGGTGACGTCCCGGAAGATGTTACGGGTCGCAACCGGCCTGCCGTCTACGAAGTTGCAGTTGACGCTCCCCTCCAGGTCGATCAGCCTCCCGTCTTTGGCGACAAACTGCACCTCCACCCGCCTGAGACTTTCACCGCCCATTACCCGCTGGAAGAGGGTCATGCAGTGATCAAGGCAGTCGGGGGCGATGATGTCGAAGATGCGCAACCCGCCTACCTCCTCGTCCGTGTACCCCATGGTCTCCTTCCAGGAGCGGTTGACATAGAGGAAGCGTCCTTCGGGATCGACGCTCTGGATGAGGTCGTTGGCGTTTTCGAACAGATCGCGGTAGCGCTCCTCGCTTTCCTTCAGCGATTCTTCGGTGCGCTCCAGCCCCGAAATGTCCTGGAACAGCACCACAAGGTGGTGGCGTCCCTCCAGGGTGACGGAGGTGACAGTCTTGGTGACGGGGATCGATTCGCCGACGGTACTCAGCAGCGTCCGACTGGAGGGGGCGGTGTCCTTCCCCTTTTCCGGTGTGGGGCAGGAGGCGGCATCCCCGATGCAGAGAAACGCATGGCAGGGCGTCCCGACAATCTCTTCCGTGGGGGCGCCGATGAGGGCGATGGCGCGGGGGTTGGCATCGATGATGGTGTGGGTTGCGCCGTCGACGACCAGAATTCCGTCGTGGACCGTCGTGAACAAGGTGGCGAGATACTGCCGGTTTTCCTCCGGCATCCCCGCTGCCAGGAGCGGGACGGTGCTGTCCGGGAGGCCGGGGTGTGAACCCCGTGGGGACTCTTCAGGGTTGTTCGTCGGTGCCATGCGCCACTCCTCTGGATCAGGATGGGTGTCTCGTGATTCGCCCGCTGGCGAAAGTACGCGATGCAGTGTGCCTGGTCTTAACGTAAAGGGGTCTTCCCCATCTAATAGTACATATACATACTGCTGTTTGCTTTATTTATCAAGACAAAACTACGTCATTGGCTTGAAGGTACGTGCCCTTCGAGGGGCCTGCTGGCGGGTAAAAGTATCGTGAGTGGGCCTTGCGGGATGAAAAAACAGTTGACACGAGTCGGGGTGATATATAACATGAAAGTCACTTTCAGTTGGGGGACCCCGTGAAAAAAGCCAAGAAAAAAATCTTCCACGACTTCATCACCCGCACGGGTCTCAAGTCCACCCGGCAGCGGGACATCATTCTCGACGCGTTTCTGTCGTCCGAGCGCCACATGAGCATCGAGGACCTTTACCTGAAGTTGAGGGCCAAGCACCCGAGCATCGGCTACGCCACGGTCTACCGGACCCTGAAGCTGTTTGCCGAATCGGGGATTGCACGGGAGATCCAGTTCGGCGACGGCCAGACCCGGTATGAGCACATAAACGAAGGGGAGCACCATGATCATCTGGTCTGCACCCGCTGCGGCGCCATCACCGAGTTCGAGAACGAGACCATCGAGAAGCTCCAGGACGAAATCGCCGCCACGCACGGCTTCATCATCGAGACTCACAAGCTGGAGCTGTACGGGGCGTGCGAGAAGTGCCGGAAGTAGGTTAAATGAATAGGTCCCATGGGACATATACGTCCCATGGGACCTATAATTTTTTTCGACAAAACTGAAAGTGATATTCATTAGCATTTAGTAACGGAAAGAGGTAGCAGTCGATGGCGTTATTCAAGAAAAAACCTTCCTGCAACGGGACGGGGAGCGCTCCCCGGGACGGGGTGAGAAAAGTGGCGCTGGTGGGGAACCCGAACGTCGGAAAGAGCGTCTTGTTCAACGCCCTGACCGGAGCGTACGTGACCGTCTCCAACTACCCGGGGACCTCGGTGGAAGTGGCCCGGGGAAATGCGGTGATCGAGGGGGTCTCCTGCGAGATCATCGACACCCCCGGTATGTATTCCATCGTCCCGATCACGGAGGAGGAGCGGGTTGCGCGGGAGATCCTCCTGAACGAGTCGCCCGACTTGGTGCTGCATGTGCTTGATGCCCGTAACCTGGAGCGGATGCTGGCGATGACCATCCAGCTGATCGAGGCGGGGCTGCCGGTGGTTCTGGTGGTGAACATCATGGACGAGGCGGAGCGGATGGGGCTCGCCATCGACATTCCGCTCCTTCAGGAGAAGCTCGCCATACCGGTGATCAGCGCGGCCACCGCCAAGAAGCGTGGAGTGGCCGAGATTCGCGCGATGGTTGCCACGTACGAAAAGAAGGAACAGGCGGTGTTCGGCTACAGCGCTCGGCTGGAGCGGGACATCGAGGAGATTGCCTCGCTTCTGAAGGGGGGCTATGCCCTTTCCCGCAAGGCGCTGGTGCTCCTGATGCTCCAGCGCGATGAGGAGGCGGCGGAGCTGGTGAGCCGCGAGGAAGGTGAGGGGTATGCCGCCATCGACAAGAAGGTGCGGGAGAAGTGCTTTGAGCGGCGCGAGTCGTTCCACCTCGACCTCTCCATGGAGCGGAAGGGGATCGTCCGCGGGTTGATGGCGGGTGTGCTCAGTATCCCCGACAAACGGCGGGTGACTGCGGGAGAGAGGCTCTCAAGCCTTGCGACCAACCCGCTCACCGGCGTGCCGCTTCTCCTGATCGTCCTCTACTACGGCCTCTACCAGTTTGTCGGCAAGTTCGGCGCCGGCACGATCGTCGATTTCCTGGAAGGGACCATCTTCAAGGAGCACGTCAATCCCTGGATTACCGGGATGGTGAAGGGGATGATCCCCTGGGAGGTGGTCCAGGAGCTGTTCATCGGCGAGTACGGGGTGATCACCCTCGGCATCCGCTACGCGGTGGCGATCATCTTGCCCATCGTGGCGACCTTCTTCCTCTTCTTTTCGGTGCTGGAGGATAGCGGCTATTTCCCGCGCCTGGCGCTCCTGGTGGACCGGCTCTTCAAACGGATCGGCCTCACCGGCCGGGCGGTCATCCCGATGGTGCTCGGGTTCGGCTGCGACACCATGGCGACCATGGTCACCCGGACACTGGAGACGGTGCGGGAGCGGATCATCGCCACGCTGCTGCTGGCGCTCGCCATTCCCTGCTCGGCCCAACTCGGGGTGATCCTGTCACTCCTCTCGAAGGCACCCGGGGCTCTCGCCGTCTGGAGCGTCTGCATGCTCCTGATTTTCCTGGTGATCGGCTTTCTGGCGGCGCAGGTGATGCCGGGAGAGGCGCCAATGTTCTATATGGAGCTCCCGCCGATGCGGCTTCCCCAGCTCTCCAATATCCTGACCAAGACTTACACCCGCATGCAGTGGTACTTCATGGAGATACTGCCGCTCTTCGTCCTGGCGTCGGTGCTTCTCTGGCTCGGGAAGATCACACACTTCTTCGAGACAATGGTGGACTGGATGACCCCGGCAATGGCGGCCATCGGGCTTCCCCGGGAGACGGCGGTCGCCTTCATCTTCGGCTTTTTCCGGCGCGACTACGGCGCTGCCGGGCTGTACGACCTGCAGGAGAAGGGACTCCTGAACCCCCGCCAGTTGACCGTGGCGGCAGTGACCCTGACCATCTTCATCCCCTGCGTCGCCCAGTTCCTGATCATGAAGAGGGAGCGGGGGCTCAAGGTGGCTATCGCCATCGCGGTCTTCGTCAGCCTCCTCGCCTTCACGTGCGGCTGGGGGTTGAACGAGCTGCTTGTCGCTTCGCGACTTATATGAACCTGTTCAATGTTCAAGGTTCAAGGTTTTGATTTTGAACATTGAACATTGAACATTGAACGTCCAACGGGATTTTTATGAAGTGCGGCTACTGCGGCTACGAATTTCCGGAAGAGGAAGGGATCAAGGGGTGCGGGAAGTGCGGCAAACCCGGCCGGTGCCATATGGTGCGCTGTCCCCGCTGCTTCTACGAGAACCCGCCGGAAATCGGGTTTGTAAAGAAATTGAAAGAAAAATATGGTAAAAAATCGTAGGATGCCCCCTGCCGGGATGCCCCTGCGTATGTCACTTCAGAATCAAAAAGGAGCGCATATATGAAACTGTCGGATAAAGCGGAAGAGATCCTGGAGGCCCTCTGGATCGCGGTGGAGGAGCAGGGGAAAGGGTATGCGGAGCTGGCGGACATCACAATCGCCGCTGACGACCCCGCCTACCGGGAGTTGACGGGGCTTGCCTTCATCGAGGTGAGGGAGGGGCGGGTCTACTTTCGCCCGGAAGGGAAGGAGGAGGGACGCCGGACGATCCGTCGTCACCGTCTGGCGGAGCGGCTGATGATGGACGTCCTGAACATCCGCGGCGAGACCGGTGACGACAAGGCGTGCCAGTTCGAGCACCTCCTGAACGAAGGGGTGGACGCCAAGGTCTGTACCATGCTTAACCACCCCGCCACCTGCCCCCACGGCAAGCCGATTCCTCCCGGCGAATGCTGCGAAGAGGCACGGAAACAGGGGGACCTGGGGGTAGTGCCGCTGACCGAGCTGAAGCCGGGAGAGGAGGGGGAGATCGCCTACATCCAGACCGAGGACGACAAAAAGATGCAGAAGCTGATGGCGATGGGAGTCCTCCCCGGAAACCGGATCGTCCTCTCCCAGTCGTTTCCCTCCTACATCTTCCGGGTCGGCTTCTCGGAGTTCGCCATCGACAGCGCCATGGCACGGGAGATCTTTGTCCGGAGGTGATGGACGGCTTCTAGGAGTCATTGCGAGGAGCGCTTTGTGCGACGAAGCAATCTCCTGCATGCTGAAGCAACGAGGCCGAGATTGCTTCGCTTTGCTCGCAATGACACATCTCGAACTGTTTTTCGGCAGTCCTTGTAAACTATCCGAAAATTTCACTTGACGGCAAAAATTTTTTTCGCTAATATTGAAAACAACTTTCAAGTTCATCCAGTCGGGTTTGCCGCCCGCCTTTTTTGGCTAAGCATAATGAAAATGAACATCAAAGTTACATTCATCGACAAGGAGAATCTGCCATGATGCCACTCGGACTGTTGGGCCCCGGCGAGCGGGGGGAAATACTCGCGATCAGGATCCATCAGGCCCCATCTTCCGGGCAGTGCTGTGCGGAACGGGCGAAATGCGACTGCCGGGTGGAGGACATGGGACTGAGGATCGGCAAGACCGTGGAGATGCTCACGAACGGCGGCGGCCCGGTCCTTCTGAAGGTGGACGAATCGCGGATCGCGGTGGACCGCGGCCTGGCGATGAAAATAATGGTACGGGAGGTGGGGCGATGAATCTGGCGCGGCTAAAACCGGGGGAAACGGGGAGGATCACCGCCATCGGGGCGATCGGTCCCCTGAAGCGGAGGCTGATGGACATGGGGGTGCTGGTGGGTGAAGAGGTGCGGGTGGTGAAGGTCGCTCCCCTCGGCGACCCGATCGAGGTGAAGGTCAAGAGCTACAGCCTTTCGCTCCGGAAGAAGGAGGCTGAAGGAATTGCCGTGGAGGTGGCGGGATGAGCACGCAGACGAAGATCAAGGAGACCATGGGCGCGGAGGCGGGGAAGGCTGTGCTCCGTCCGGTGGGGAAGCGGACTGTCACCATCGCGGTGGCCGGCAACCCCAACTCGGGGAAATCGACCCTGATCAACGCCATTGCCGGGACACGGCTCCAGGTGGGGAACTGGGCCGGGGTGACGGTGGAGAAGAAGGAGGCCTCCTTCGAGTTCCAGGGGCGGCGCATCCGGCTGGTCGACCTCCCCGGCACCTACTCCCTCTCCCCCTACACCCAGGAGGAGATCATCGCCCGCGACTACTTGGTGCGCGAGCGCCCCGACCTGATCGTCAACGTGGTGGACGCCACCAACCTGGAGCGCAACCTCTATCTCACGGTGCAGCTCCTGGAGCTCGGTATCCCGGTGGTGATGGCGCTCAACATCTATGATGAGGCGGAGGCGAAGGGGTACCGGATCGACGTAAGCGGGATGGAAAAGATGCTCGGGATCACCGTGGTCCCCACCTCGGCCACCCGGAAGAGGGGGCTCGACGAGCTCCTGACGGGGGTTCTGGCGACGGCCGACGATCCCGCGTGCCGCGTCCCGGCCGTGCTGAACTACGGGGCGGACGTGGAGACGGCGGCGGCGTGCGTTTCGGCGGCGCTGGAAAAGGAACACCCTGAGCTGGCTGGCGCCTATCCCCTGCGCTGGCTCGCCTTCAAGGTGATGGAGGGGGACAGCCAGGTGGCGCAGGCGATCGGCATCGGCCAGGAGGCGGTGCCCGGCGAGGCGCTCCACCACCTGCGGCGCGCCCACGGCGAGGACATCGAGGCGCACATGGCCGACGCCCGGTACGCCCTCGCCTCCGGCCTCACCCGGGAAGTGCTGGTAAAGCCGGAACTGCGCAAGATGGAGCTGACCGAAAAGATCGACCGGGTGGTCCTGAACCGCTTCCTCGGCATCCCGATCTTCCTCGCCGCCATGTGGATCATGTTCAAGCTCACCTTCGACCTTTCCAAGCCCTACGGCGACTGGATCGGCGACATGATCTCCGGCCCCTTCAAGCACTGGGCGGAGGCCCTGATCGGCTTTCTTCATGCCCCTGACTGGACCGTGTCGCTCGTCACCGACGGGATCATCGCCGGGGTGGGGAACGTGCTGGTCTTCGTGCCGGTGATCTTCGCCATGATGTTCTTCATCACCTTCCTGGAGGGGAGCGGTTACATGGCGCGGGCCGCCTTCGTCATGGACCGTGCCATGCACGCCATCGGCCTCCACGGGAAATCGTTCATCCCGATGCTCCTCGGCTTCGGCTGCAACGTCCCCGCCATCTATGCGACCCGGACCCTGGAGAATCAGCGTGACAAGGCGCTCACCGCGCTTCTCATCCCTCTCATGTCGTGCGGCGCCAGGCTTCCGGTCTACGTCGTGTTCATCGGCGCCTTCTTTCCCACCCACGCCGGCACGGTCCTCTGGTCCCTCTATGTCATGGGGATCGCGCTCGCCATCGTGATGGGGGTCATCTTCAAGCGGACCCTGTTCCGGGGCGAGGCGCCGATGTTCATCATGGAGCTCCCCCCCTACCGGATGCCCTCCTTCCGGAGCCTTTGCATCCACACCTGGGAGAAGGGGAAACACTTCCTGGTGAAGGCGGGGACCTACATCCTGGCGGTTTCGGTGCTGGTCTGGTTTCTGCTGAACCTCCCCTGGGGGGTGCAGAGCAAGAAGGACTCGTACCTCGGCAAGGTGGGACAGGCTACTGCGCCGATCCTGGAGCCGCTTGGCTTCGGGAAATGGGAGGCGAGCTCGTCGCTCATCGCCGGCCTTATCGCCAAGGAGATCGTGGTCGGGACCATGGGGGAGATCTACGTGCACAAAGAGGAGAAGAAGGAGGCGGCGCCCCCCTTCGTCGACGACCTGAAGGAGGTCGCCACCTCATTCGGCAAGGCGACCAAGGCGTCGTTTGCCAACGTCTTCGCCACTGCCGGGATCACCAGCATCTCCACCGCGGAAGAGCCGGACAAGGCGGCCGAGCGGGCGCCGCTCAAGGAGGTCCTGAAGACGCAGTTCACGCCGATTGCGGCCTACGCCTTCATCGTCTTCGTTCTTCTCTACATGCCGTGCGTGATCGCGTCGGTGGCGATGGTGCAGGAGTTCGGCACCTGGAAGTGGTACGGGATCGCCTTCGCCTACCAGATGGCGCTCGCCTGGGGGATGGCGGCGCTGGTCTACCAGGGGGGGAGACTCCTCGGATTGGGAGGTTGACATGGGAGCCAATGACGTAGTATGGATGGTGCTGATCCTGGGGGGGGCAGGCTGGCTCCTCTACCGCTCCTTCTGGCAGAAGAAGGGGGGGTGCCACGGCTGCAGCGGCGGGTGCTGCGAGACGGGAAAGAAACACTGATGGTCACGGCCTGTGACCACTCATATCGACAAGGAGGAAGGATATGTTCAGAAAGAAGCTGATGGCGGTTCTGGCGGCTGGGGTTATCGGGATGGCGATCTGCGGAAGCGGCAGCGCCCTGGCCCATGAGGAACACGAAGCGGGCCAGGCGGTGAAAAAAGGGGAAGTCTGCCCGGTCACCGGTGAGAAGGCCGACCCCAAGGGGGTCTCGTACGAATACAAGGGGAAAGTCTACCATTTCTGCTGTGCGAGCTGCGTCGCGGATTTCAAGAAAGACCCCGAGAAGTACATCAAGAAGATGAAAGAAAAAGAAGGTGCCGCCAAGGCGAAAGAGCACGATCACCCGCACGAGTAGCGGGGTGCCGGGCCGGGCTACCCCTCTGCGGCAGAGGGGTAGCGGGCGGATGAAAGACGCGCCGCATCTGATGAATACTTCTGTACATTTCCGGGGGTTGTGACGATTATGAAAAAACTGGTGTTTCTTTTCCTTGCCCTCCTCTTTTTCCTGTTGCTGGCTGCCGCCGTCTTCGCCGACGAGGGGCGCGGCGAGATCCCGGCGCAGGTGCCGCGGGGGCACTGGTCCTGCAGGGAGGTCGCCGATCTGGCGGCGAAATACGACGCCCTGAAGAAGCTCCCCGAGAAGGAAGTCATCGAGAAGAGGGAGCTGGCGGCGCCCCTCCTCGCTACCCTGGAGAAGGTCCAGACCAAGTGCGAGCTCGGGGGGACCGAGGCGGTCCCCCGGGAGGACCTGGACCGGCTCGCCGCGCTGTACGAGGCGCTCAAGGAGGAGCTCGCCCGGGAGGAGGGGTACGAGACGCGGCGGGAGGCGATCGAAAGGATACTCGCCAAGCCGGAAACCCCCTTCGAGTACAAGTTAGGCATCAACGGTTTCCTGCGGGGTGACGTGGCCGGCAATTTTCATCTCGCCGACAACAGCTTCAACCCCGGCCACAGCGAAGGGCGCTTTGTGTACCGGGTGAAGCCGTATGCCTACTGGCACCCGACCGACTGGCTCGATCTCCACGTGGAAGGGCAGGGGTACGGCTTCACCGGCGGGCACCAGGAGTTCAACAAGGTTTCCCTCTACCAGGGGTTCGTGGAGGCAAAACTCCCGGGCAGCGACCTGCTCGCCCTGAAGGGAGGACGCCAGGAGTTCAGCTACGGCAGCGCCTTCATCCTCGGCGCGGACTCGTTTTTCGACGGCCTCACCTACGATGCTGCCAGGCTACGGGTAAAACCGGGCGAGCCGCTCGCCGTCGATCTCCTGGTGGGGGCCTACGCCACGCCGTTCTCCGGCGGGGTCGAGGGGAACCTGGCGGGAGCGTATGCGACGTGGACCGTATCCGAGGGGAACGCGGTCGAAGTCTACGCCTTACGTGATTCCGGCTCGACCGACCACCATGTCGGGGAATACCTCGCCATCTGGGGGCTCCGGGGGACGGCCAAACTCGGAGCGGTGTCTATGGAGGCGGAACCGGTCTACGAGTCGGGGCGCGCCTTCAACACGGTGCAGGGTGGAAACGACCGGATCGACGCTTTCGGCGGCCATCTCGATGCAGCCGTTGAATCGGTCCTGGCAGGTCACAACAACAAGTTCTTCCTGAGCTATGCCTACGGCTCGGGGAGCCGGGACGCGGCCACCGGCATCTCGGCCGCCCGGGAGTTCAGGAACCCGGCGAACGACACCTCGCTGGTCGGGGACATGCATGTGGTGGGCGACCTGTCGGGAGTGACCGTTGCGGGTCACCATGCCAGCGGCCTGCAGATCTACACCCTCGGCTGGGGAGTCGACATCACCAAGGAGCTCAACTTCTCCGCCACCAGCCGCTACTTTGTCGCCAATGACGTGGAGGACGGCTTCAGCAAGAAGCTCGGCCTGGAGACCGACTTCACCCTCGCCTACGCCGTGTGCGACAACCTCTCCCTGATCGCCGGCTACGACCGCTTCTCCACCGGCGGCTTCTTCCGGGACGCCTCCGGAAGCGGCCACGACATCGACTACGGCTACCTGATGGTGCAGTTTGATATTTCCAAAACGAAGCCGCGACTGAAGCCGGCAGGGAAGTAGCCGACGTTCCCCCTTGGGGGGTCTAACACGGCGCGTCGTCCGCCGCATCAGTGTCCCGTGCGGTTAAAATTGTGTTGGATTTTGTCGCGTGGCAAGGCGTGGCGATGCAGGTCTAGCGCGGTCTAAGCCGAGGAGCCGCAACGCAGCCACGCCAAAAGGCGCGGAATTTGAAGGAATGACTAACCGGGCGGGAGACTGGGCTCCTTTGCCACCGGCAGGGAAACGAAGAACGTGCTCCCCTTCCCCTCCTCGCTTTCCACCCATATCCGTCCCCTATGGGCGATGACGATCTCCCGTACCAGCGTGAGCCCCAGGCCGGTGCCGCCGATCGTGCGGCGGTCGGTGTTGTCCACGCGGTAAAACCTGTCGAAGATGATCTCCCGGGCGCGTGGCGGAATCCCTATCCCTTGGTCTTCCACCGCGATGATGGTGCGGTCGCCCTCGCGACGGGCGCTCAGTCGGACTTTTCCCCCTTCGGGCGAATACTTGACGGCGTTGGAGACAAGATTGATCAGCACCTGTCTGAGGTGCTTGTCGTTGCCCCAGACCGGCGGGAGGCCGGCCGGGCAGTCGACCGTCAGGTAGTGTCGCTGCGATGCGGCGGCGAAGAGGGAGGCGGTTTCCTTCAGGAGCGGGGAAACGTCGACCGGCTGGCTCTCCAGTGACCCCTGGCGGGACTTGAAGCGCTGCAGGTCGAGGAAACTGCCGATCAGATCGTCGAGCCGCTCGGTTTCCTTGTAGAGAATGGAGAGAAATTCCCGCTGCTGCTGCGGTTCGAGGTCGTTTTCCAGCATGAATTCGGTATACCCCAGCATCGCGGTAAGGGGGGTGCGCATCTCGTGGCTGACCGCAGAAATCATCTCGTCCTTCAACCGCTCCATCTCCTTGCGTTCGGTGATGTCGCGCGCTTCCGGTATGAGGAGGACGAGGTTGCCCGCTTCATCCCGGACCTGTTTCAGCGAGAAGTCGAAACAGCGGATGGTGCCATCGGCTGCCTGATGGGTCGTCTCGAAGCGGACGAACTCTCCTGCCGCGGCCCTCATGACCGCCTGGCGCACTTTTTCCTGCTCCTCGGGCGCATGGGTCCACCAGGGGGTTTCCCAGAACGGCTTGCCGATGACGTCCGCTTCCGTCACCCCGACGAAATCGAGCCCGGCCCTGTTGGCCTCGATAAGCGAGCCGTCGAGCGTCATCAAGCCTATGAACTGGAAGGTCTGGTCGAAGATGGCGCGAAACTTCCGCTTGCTTGAGCGCAGCCCTTCTTCGACCTCCCTGCGTACGGCGATTTCCGCCGTCAATTCCCGGTTTGCCGCTGCCAGGTCGGCGGTCCGCTCTGCCACCCTTTTTTCCAGCGACTCGTTCGCTTCCCGAAGCCTGGTGGTCAGCTCCCGTATCCTCAGGTGCACACCGATGCGGGCGAGGAGCTCCTCCCGATGAAAGGGCTTGGTGACGTAGTCCACGGCTCCCGCCGCGAGTCCCTTGACCTTGTGTTCCGTTTCCGCCAGCGCCGTCATGAAAATCACCGGGATGTCCTTCGTGCTTTCCTGGAGCTTCAGTCGGCGGCACGTTTCATACCCATCTATCCCGG
>DATJLB010000330.1:0-9014 GCA_035490915.1 Geobacteraceae bacterium | reverse complement strand
TTGATTAGCTTGACATGTGGGGTATAATTATAAGTGGTTACTGGATCGGTCTGCGGCGGAGGTGATAGACATGGTCAAGGTAATCTATGCCGACGGGAAAATGGGGATGGTGAGGCACTCCAACCTCACGAAATTGATTCTTGTCGGTCGAGTTGTGGCGTATAAACCTTTTGATGTCTGGATCGAAACACGACGGAAAAGAAGAAACCATCTCCACTACCACGGACCGGAAAGAAGGGTTCACAATCCCTACTGACCGGGGGGAAGGTACCATGCTTGATTCAAAAGGCGGCCGATCGGCCGCCTTTTCTCTATTCTGGCCATCTGTCCCTTTCTTCGGCGCCGGGCATCAGCAGCAGCTCCCACAGTACCAGCCCGACATCTGTGGAAGAAAGACGTTGTCGATCACGTGAATGATCCCGTTTGAACATTCAATGTCTGCCTTGACGTACCTGGCGTTATCAATGGCCTGTTTCCCCTCTTCGATGTGCAGCGTCAGCGATTTTCCGCTGCTCGTCACGAGGTGCTCATCCCGGCCGATCTCGGCCGAGGAATATTTGCCGTCTACGATATGGTAGGTAAGGAGCGCGACGAGCTTGTCGCGGTCGGATGCCATCTCATCGATCTTTACCCGCTCGAAGGCGTCATCGTTTGAGGCGAACAGCGTGAACGGACCTTCCTTCGACAGGGTGTCGGCCAATCCTCCACGCTCCAGCAGGGAGAGGAGTTTCAGAAATGAGCCTTCTGCTGCCAGTGTGCTGAGAATGTCTTGCATGGCGGCCCTCCTTTCAGCATCCGGTTACACGATTCCTTTACACTCATTATACAGCAAAAGAGCGAAAATGGAATTCAATTTCACCACTATCGGAAGCTTGAAATGTTTGGCCGCATCCTGAGGGAAGCGACTCGGACACAGAGATGGCGCAGCTATTTCTGTGGTGGTTGCGGGAAGATGACGTATGGCCCCGCCGGGGTCTGGCCGGGCGGGAGGTACGTCGGGGCCGGCTCGCCGGCCGGGCCGAGGCTGCGCACAAGCCGATAGATCGCTTTTAGATCCTGGTCGGTCATCCGGTGCAGGGCGTACCAAGGCATTGGCGGGCGAAGCTTCACCGTTCGCGCCGTCTTGAGCCATTGCTCCTCGGACAGGTCCTGCATGAAGATCCGCAGGTTGGGGGCGTAGGTCGTTCCCCACGGCCCGTTCCAGCCGAGCCTGTCCCCTCTCAGCCAGTCCTTTTCAGGTACGTTCCCCTCCGAGAGGAGATAGCCCGAGGTATGACAGTCGTTGCAATCGGCGATCACAGCCAGGTACCGCCCCCGATCGAGCGCAACCCCCTTTTTTCCCGTGGCCGCGGCACACACTCCACCCATGGAAACGAGCGCAAGCAGTGCTCCAACGGCCATCGCTTTTCCGAGTGACGTCATAATCTTCACCTTTCCCGGGTATTTATCGACTTCCTACAATGGTAGTAGCTGAATTTCTTTGTCTGATTTCGAGGAAAATATTGCGCTCCACGGTGCCTGCGTTACACTGAAGAAACTGATGCTGCGGATTGCAGTGCGAGATAAAAATATGAGAAAGTCTTGATTCTCGCTCGTGTTTCCTTTATAGTAGCGGCTTTGCACTGTCATGACATTTTCGGGAGGAACTGTGAGAGAGCACTCGGGCTTGCTATGCTTGAATAATACAAACAAAATACTGATTGTTAGTGATTCATCCGCATTTTTTGAGAGAAATAAAAAACTTTTAACTAGACCCGGCGTCCGGATACTGTCGGCAGCCTCGACATCCGAGGCGTACAGGATACACTCCAGGGAGAGGGTGAACCTGATCATCGCCCTCATGGACGTGCCGGAGGTGGGAGGCGATACGCTCTGCTCCATCGTCCGGCACGAAGACGACCTCAAGAAGGTCTCGTTCATCCTCGTCTGCAAAGATACCACTGAACAGCTCGACAGGGCTTCTCACTGCGGTTCGAACGCCTGGTTGACCAGGCCCGTCGACCCGACGTTCCTGCGCGAGACGGTTGCGAAGCTCCTGGCGGTCCCGCCCCGCAGGGACTACCGGGCTGTTTTCAGCGCGAAGGTCCGGGGGGGGAGGAAGAGTTTTTCCTTTACCGGCATAGCTCGCAACATCAGCGCTGCGGGCATCCTGATCGAGTCTGAAAGGATGCTGTGCGAGAACGACCTGATCAAAGGGATGTTCGTGGTCTCCGGTTCGCTGCTGATCGCCACTGAATGCCGGGTGGTGCGCAGGGTGAGACGGGAGGACGGAACCTACCAGTACGGGGTCCGGTTCGGCAAGATAGACCCGGAATGCCGGCAAAAGATCGAGAAGTACGTCGCAAACGGCAATTAATACCCAGCGGATCTGTCAATGTAACCCGGAGACCTGGTTTCCCTTTGCGTACATGCACTGTATGTAGGCGTTGTCGTAACGTCGCTGCGCCTCGTCCGATTCGTAGTAGTCGCCTGAAGAGGCTCCGAGCTGCTGGCTCGCCCACTGCCGGCAGGTCGCGACTTCCGCCTGGAACACGTCGAACGGCTTGTTGGGGGCCGGCAACACCAGCACGCTTGGACCTGTCGGGAGTCTTGCGCACCCCGAGAGCGCCAGGAGCGCCATCAATGGCATGATTTTCCGCAGCTGCTTCATGGTCATGTTACTCCTCCTCATCCAACGAGAATTGTTTTTCACTTCTGCCGAGATGCTCTTGTCCCAATTGTATCTCAATTAGGGCCACGTGTTAGGAGTAGGCCGCGACAGCGGCGTGATTCCGGAGGAGCCGTGGTCGTTGAATGCCTGAGCTACTTGCGTTCCCATCGTCCATCGTGCAGTTTGCGGTGGAAAACTTCGCACTGTCCCTAACCATATTAACACATAATGGTTCGAATGCCTGAACGCGCCCCGAAACAGGTGAGGCGAGAGGGGGGCGGGCCCTCGCTGTGCTGTGGGTCCGGCCGGCGCACGAGCCAACGTTCTGCTTGTGCCGGCAGGTGCGGTTCATTATTTCAGGTGGAGCGCCGTTAATCAGCTTCCGATTGTTTCCGGAACCGGGGGCGAAGAACGGACACGGCGACCAGGAGAAGGACGACCACGGCCTGGATTGCGCAGCCGGCGGCGCCGATGCGGTAGGCCCGGGCGTAGAGGAGGTCGTCGAACAGGATGAGTCCGTCCCGGACCGAATAGAGGTGCATCCGCTCAAGCCAGTGTGCCACGAAGAAAAAGCCGAACAGGATGGCGACAGTGGTGCTGACCAGTTTGAGTCTGAGCCAGGCCGTTCCAAGGACCGGGAGACGGCGGACGCGTGCGAGAGCGAGGCCGCTAAGGAGTGTGGTGCAGGCGCCGGGAGCGATGATCCAGTCGTCGATCGCCTCGATCGCCCGGTTGAACGCCTGGAGATCGTTCGCAAGCGTCGCCCGCAGGACGAGCGACAGAAGGAGGGCGGTACCGAGTCCTCCCCCGATCCAGGCAGAGATGCCCAGGAGGTGGACGGTTCTCAAAAACGGTGCGGCAAGGTTTCTGTTCGACATGATGACCTCCACAGGAATGTTCTCGATGGTTACGTGAGAGAATGCAAAGTGGGTTCCCGTATACCGTCGTGGTCGGTATACGTCGAAAAGGGCCGATGTGCGCGCCTTCGCCCGGAGCCGGACGGTATCCTGTGTGCCACGACTGGCACTGAACGTGATAAAATGTGCCATGAGAGGCCCATGATGGGCCGGGCGATCTGTGCCAGGCGTGCCGTGCGGCACACCGTCGCGTGGTGCATTATGGTACGGATCCGGATACCATGGGGCGTTACTTACCACCGTTGCGAAGGTAGGAGGGGTACACGAGAGACTACGGGAGGGAGGATAGTGGGCGTTCGTTTGACAGGAGCCCCGGCTGCGGCAAACTTTGGTCAGAAGGTATCCTGACCTGCCGAGGTGCCCCATGAAACTGCCGAGCGGCATATCTTCCACTCCGATCTGCGTGTTTGGTGTTTTTCTTCTCGTCGCAATCGTTTACTTTGCGGCCTGCAGTAACGGCGGAGGAGGTTCCCCCGCCGGGTCCGGATCGGTGACGCTGACCCGGCTGGCCGGGGGGTTCACCCACCCGGTGACCATAGCCAATGCCGGTGACGGAAGCGGCCGCCTGTTCGTGGTCGAGCAGGGAGGGACCATACGGTTCATTCGCAACGGCGTTGTTGCCCCGCTCCCTTTCCTCAACATAACGAGCCTGGTCACTCCCACGGGAGGTGAGCAGGGGCTGCTCGGGCTCGCATTTCCACCCGGTTATGTCTCCCGGGGAAGCTTCTACGTCAATTACACGAACCGGACCGGCGTAGGCAACACGGTACTCGCCCGTTTCAGACTCGGGCTCACCCCCGACCAGGCCGATCCAGCCACACGGGAAGAGCTCCTCACCATCGTTCAGCCCTTCTCCAACCACAACGGGGGCCAGATCGCCTTCGGATTCGACAATCTCCTCTATATCGGCACCGGTGACGGCGGCAGCGAAGGTGACCCTCTCGGCAACGGCCAGAGTCTCACCACATTGCTCGGCAAGGTGCTCCGCATCGACGTCCTTTCCGGGACCCTCCCGTACGCACTACCCCCAGGCAACCCCTTCGGCAACGAGATATGGGCTTACGGGCTGCGCAATCCGTGGCGTTTCTCCTTCGATCGGGCGAACGGCGACCTTTACCTGGCCGACGTGGGGCAGGACCTGGTCGAAGAGGTGGATTTCCAGCCGGCGGGGAGCGGCGCCGGGGCGAACTACGGGTGGAACATCATGGAGGGGAGTCGCTGTTTCGCCACCACGACATGCTCCAGCGCCGGACTGACGCTTCCCGTTGCGGAGTATTTCCACGGCAGCGGCGACTGTGCGGTGATCGGCGGCTATGTCTACCGGGGAAGCCGTTTTCCGCTCCTCCAGGGAACATACATTTACGGCGACCTCTGCAGCGGCAGGATCTGGGGGTTGAAAAACAGCGGGCTCGGATGGGAGAGCACCCTTCTAGCGCAAACAACCCTCCAGATATCGACCTTCGGAGAGGACGAGAGCGGCGAGCTCTACGTAGCCGATTATGCCACCGGCGACATTTATCGGATCGGCTCCCCGTGAGCCGGGCCCGTCGGTCACACCTCTGTCCCGTCTCTCAGGTTGCCGTCGTGACCGATTCCTGGTAGACTGGTACCATCGAGCATCCATGGCTGGTCCGTATTTCTGGTCAAGGAGTCAGCCGTTTTTCCGGAGATCCCATGAAAACGATTCAGGTCATACTTCTCCTCGTTCTCACCCTCTGCGCCGCGCCCGCGGTGGTGGCCCAGGAGTATTATTCGCCGGAGTCCGCCGATGCGGTGGCGCTCCCGAGCGATCTGTTCTCCGCGGAGGAACTGGACGGTCTTCTTGCCCCGATCGCGCTCTATCCCGACCCGCTCCTGGCCCAGGTTCTCCCCGCCTCGACCTTTGTCGAGCAGGTCGACGCGGCGGAGCGCTACGTCAGGCAGTTCGGGCAGTCCGGGGTCGACGCCCAGCCATGGGACGTGAGCGTCCGGGCGGTGGCCCATTACCCCGATGTCCTCTTCATGATGGATCAGAAGTACGAATGGACCGCCTCCTTGGGGCAGGCGTACCTGAATCAGCCTCAGGACGTTATGGATGCGATCCAGCGCCTGCGCGCCGAGGCGCGGGAAGAGGGGAGCCTCGTTTCCACCCCGGAGCAGCAGGTGATCGTCGAGGATGGCTACATTCGAATCGTTCCTGCCGAACCTGCGGTGATCTATGTTCCGGCCTACGACCCCCTGGCGGTGTATGTGGAGCCTCCCCCTCCGACGGGATTCATCACCTTCGGCATCGGTTTCACGATCGGTGCCTGGCTGAACCGCGACTGCGACTGGCACCAGCACCGGATATACTACCATGGCTGGCGCGGCAGCGGGTGGATCGGCCGGGCCCGGCCATACGTGAGCGCACGCCAGAGCGTCTACGTCAACACCAGGTACTCCGTCATCAACGTCAACCGACGTGTGATGCAGCACGATACGGTCCGCTACCGCAACGACATCCGGCGTGAAGCGGATGTGCGGCGGGAGCGCCGGGGCGCCCCGGCGGCCCCGGCGCCCGGTACTCCTCGCGCGGCACCAGCACCTGCGGTGAAAACTCCTCGTGTCGCGCCGATACCTGCCGCCATCGCGCCACATGCACCTCGTCCCGAGAATACCGATTTCTACCGCGGTCGTGAGCCGCGGGGAACCCAGCCTGCGGCACGCACGGGGTACGGCGGTTATGGAAGCGCCGGGGATGCGAAGACATACCGGGAGCGGGGTCAGAGCAGCCGGGAAAACATGCGGCAGTCCAGCCACCAGCAACAGGCGCCTGCCTCTGGGCACCCCGCTCATGCACCCGCCGCCGCCCAGCCTGCGCAGGCACCGGCGCCGGTTGCGCCCCGTCCGGTGATGCCTGCTCCACCCCGTCAGGAGGTGCCGGTCGAACGGGGTGGCGGGGTGAGACAACGCTAGGAAGCTGGAACTGTCCGCTCAAGAAAGGAACGTAGGATGACGACTGATAGACGCACCTTCATACGCCGCAGCGCCGGATTCTGCCTCCTGGCAGTCATGCTGCTGGTACTTGCGGCGCTCCCGGCTGGCAGTCTTGCCGTTCAGTCAGCGCCGGTGCAGAAAGTTTTCCTGACGGCCGAAGATGCCCGCCAGGCGCTGGTTTCAGCGGTTCAAGCCAAAGACCATGCTGCCCTTCGGGCGATTTTCGGACCGGTTGCGCGGGAGTTGGAACCGGGCGACCCGGTTGAGCAGGCCGCAGAGTTCGAGCATTTCGCACGGCACGTCGCGGAAGGGGTCGAGCTGGTGAAGGAAGGGGAGGGGAGGGCGGTCCTCCGGATCGGCGCGAAAAAATGGCCCTTCCCGGTGCCGCTCGTCAAGAAGGGGGACGGCTGGCTGTTCGACACGGAGGCGGGGCGCGATGAGATCCTTACCCGGCGCATCGGCCATAACGAGCTTCTCGCCATCAAGGTCTGCCGGGCATACGTGGACGCTCAGCGCGAATACTATGCCATGGCGGAACCTGAGGGCGACCAGCTTCCCAAGTATGCCCAGCACATGATCAGCAAGCCCGGACGCAGGGACGGCCTCTACTGGCCGACGGCGGCGGGCGCCAAGGAAAGTCCGCTCGGCCCGCTGGTGGCGAAGGCAAAGGAAGAGGGATACATGCAGTCTGGGCACCACCCCTTTCACGGCTACTATTTCCACGTTCTGAAGCGCCAGGGGGCGAACGCCCCTGGCGGGAAGTTTTCTTACGTCGTCAACGGCAACATGGTGGCCGGTTTCGCACTGGTCGCCTACCCGGCCCGTTGGGGGAACTCGGGGGTGATGACCTTCATCGTCAACCAGCGGGGAAGGGTGTACCAGAAGAACCTGGGGCCGAAGACCGCCGAGATTGCCCGGAAAATGCAGGCATACAACCCCGATCTTACCTGGAAGCTCGTCGAAGAGCAGTAAGACCGCATTCTCCCTGTGTCGCACCGAAAAAGCCCGCCCACGCGGGCTTTTTTTCGTCGGCGCGCCGTGCGGCCACCCGGCTTGAATTAGGTGGCAGAAGCGGTACACTAAACTTCTGGGCCGATTGCGCGGCGCTCTTTCGGGGGGTCGTCATGAGCATCGCTTCAGTTGTCGTGCTTGTCCTCATCCTGGTCGCCGGCGTGCTGTTCCTGACCGAGAAGCTTTCCATCGACATGGTGGCGTTGCTTATCATGGCGATCCTCATCCTGAGCGGCGTCATCACTCCGGACGAGGGGATTGCGGGTTTCAGCAACCGGGCGACAGTCACCATCGGGGCGCTGTTCGTGCTGAGCGCCGGACTGTTCAAGACCGGCGCGGCCAACTTCGCCGGCCTGTACCTCTCCCGGCTCGGCAAGCGCAATTTCTGGTTCACCCTGATCGCCATGATGCTCTCCATTGGCGTGCTATCGGCCTTCATGAACCATACCGCCGTCGTTGCCATCTTCATTCCCATTGTGCTCGACATTGCCCGCGACATCAAGACGAGTCCCTCCAAGCTTCTGATGCCGTTGGCGTTCTCCTCCATTTTAGGCGGGGTCTGCACCCTGGTCGGGAGCTCCACCAATATCTTGGTCAATTCCATCGCGGAGAAGAGCGGTGAAGCCACCTTCGGCATGTTCGAGTTCGCCGAACTCGGCTTGACGGTTTTCGGCGTCGGGATCCTCTACATGTTTCTCGTCGGCATCAGGTTGATTCCGGACCGGGGGGGAGATCGGCGGAAAGCTCTCGTGAAGGGACGGTACCTCACAGAGGTAGTGGTGCAGCCGCAAGCGAAGTTTCTGGGGAAACCGCTCCGTGAATCCCCGCTGGTCCGCGACCTCGACATCGAGAGCCTGGAGATATTCCGGGGGGACACTCGCCTCTGTCCCCCTTTGTCGGAGGTCGTCCTGGCGGGAGGCGATCTGTTGCGGGTGAGCTGCGATGTAGAGAAGATCAGGAAGTTGCAAGAACTGAACGGCATCACCCTGAGGTCGGTGCCGGCAGGTGGACTGGAGAGGAGAAGGGAGGGGGATTACCTCGTGGAGGCGGTGGTCGCCCCCGATTCGATGCTGGTGGGAAAGACACTCCGGGAGGCGCATTTCCGCTCCGTCTTCGGCGCGGGCGTCCATGCCATCCGGCACCGCGGCGAGACCATGACGGACGACCTGGAAGCCACAACCCTCTATCCGGGCGACACACTCCTGATAGAGGCCCGCCAGGACATCGTCGACCGGCTGCGGGATCACGACGCGTTCGTGGTCGTCTCGGAGGTGGGACTGCCGACGTTTCGCAAGCGGAAGATGCTCGTGGCCATCGCCATCGTTGCCGGGGTGATCGCCTCTTCGACCGCTGGACTTATGCCGCTTGTGGAGAGCTCGGTGATCGGCGCCGTCCTGATCGTGCTCACCCGGTGCCTGACCCTGCACGAAGCGTACACCGCCATCGACTGGAAGGTCATCTTCCTCCTCGCCGGGGTGCTC
>DATJLB010000329.1:0-9365 GCA_035490915.1 Geobacteraceae bacterium | reverse complement strand
GAACTCTACCCCCCCCCCTTTCTCCCACGGCACGTGATGATGCCTCACGAGGTCAGCCACCTTGGCAAAGGGCGTGAACACGTTCATGAAGAGGTACCCCCGCTCGGCATGCTCGTGGGGGGACCTGATCTCGTACGCCATGGTGCTGATCCTTTCCTGCAGCGAAATGGCGCCCGAGTCATGGAGCATCCCCGCGATGACGATGACGCTTATATCTTCCTTTGTCAGCCCCATCTCTGCGGCGATGCACGAGGCAATGTAGGCGACCCGCTGATGGTGATTCACCACGTGTGGGCTGACCAGGTCCAGGGCACGGGAGAGGCACATGACGATATCGAATGCTGGTACTTTGATCTGTCTGCCCATAAGTCTCCTCTTTGTGAAGATGCGGTTGACGATCCTGCCCGACGAAGCTGCTCGTTGTTTAGTGTATCCCTAACGTATGGCTTGTAAAGTTGATTATGTCGGCACAGAGGAGCGCCAGCGGCTTTCCCCTCTTTGTCGTGGGCACGAGGGGCCGGATTGACTCTTAAGCGGCGGACTGCACGGGGTAAACACTTCTGGCGTCCGGGAGAAACCGAAGGAGGAAGGACCGGCCGGTAAAGTTTTGCTGCGCTCTTTACACACGCCACCTCTCGGTTATACTTTCTCGTGAAGTCCGATCCCTTCCCCTGGAGGCGGCGGTGCGCTCAATCGTCGAAAAACTTGGTGCCCTGACCATCAGGCTGATTCGGGAAATGGGGAGAATGGTCAATTTTCTCCTCTATGCGGTCTACATCATGGCCCGTACCCCCGCGAAACCGTTCCATACCATCAAGCAGGTCCACTTCATCGGGGCCAAGTCGTTCTTCGTCATCTTTCTCACCGCCTCCTTCACCGGGATGGTACTCGGGCTCCAGGGGTACTATACCCTCGCGAAGTTCGGCTCAGAGGGGCTGCTGGGGTCCGCGGTGGCGCTGGCGCTGATCCGGGAGCTCGGACCGGTCCTCTCGGCCCTGATGGTGACCGGCCGCGCCGGCAGCGCCATCACCGCCGAGATTGGCATCATGCGGATTTCGGAGCAGATCGATGCGCTGGAAACCATGGCGCTGGAGCCGTTCAAGTACCTGATTTCCCCGAAGCTCCTTGCCGCCATGGTCGTCCTGCCGCTTCTCTGCTCGATCTTCGACGTGGTGGGGATTTGGGGTGGCTACCTGGTGGGGGTGAAGCTCCTGGGGGTCAATCCCGGCGCTTATTTCCACGAGATGGAGAAGAGCGTGGAGTGGAAAGACGTCTATTCGGGGATACTCAAGTCGCTTTCGTTCGGGGTCATCATCGCCTGGATCTGTTGCTACAAGGGGTTCAACGCCGGGCACGGCGCCGAAGGTGTCTCCCGTGCCACCACAGCGGCGGTGGTGATGGCGTCGGTGCTGATATTGATCTGGGATTACTTTTTAACCTCGGTGCTTCTGTGAGAAGCCGTGCGATGTCAACGAATCCACGTTCGCACGTCGCACGGATAACGGACTTTCGATGATCCGGCTGGTCGATGTGGAAAAGTCGTTCAACGAGCAGGTGGTGCTGAACCGCCTCACCCTGGAGATACCCGAGGGGCAGATTACCGCGGTGATCGGGCCGAGCGGCGTCGGGAAAAGCGTCCTCCTGAAGCACATGATCGGCCTCTTGCGGCCGGACCGCGGCCAGGTGATCGTGGATGGTGAGGACATAGCCTTCATGGGACGCCGCCAGTTGAACCGGGTGCGGGAGAAGTTCGGCATGCTCTTTCAGAACGCCGCCCTCTTCGACTCGATGACGGTCTTCGAGAACGTCGCCTTCCCGCTGGAGGAAAAGACCGGGCTTTCCTCGGCCGTAATCCGGGATCAGGTGCATGAGGCGCTGGAACACGTGGGGCTCACGGGGGTGGACAGTAAGTATCCGGACGAGCTTTCCGGCGGGATGAAAAAGCGGGTCGGGCTTGCCCGCGTCCTGCTTCTCAATCCGAGGATCATCCTGTTCGACGAACCGACCACCGGCCTCGATCCGATCATCTGCCGTGCGACCCACCAGCTGATCAAGGATACCCATGCGCGCTTCGGCTTCACGGCGGTCGTCATTTCCCATGAAATTCCGGAGATCTTCGATATCTCCGACCGGGTGGCGATGCTCTACCGGGGGGAGATCGTGGAAACGGGAACTCCTGCGGAGATCCAGCGCTCCGACCACCCGGTGGTGCGGCAGTTCATAAACGGCAGCCTGGAGGGACCGATTCATCTCATATAAAAACCGTTCAATGTTATGACCTTGAACCTTGAACCTTGAACAGTCTTTCAGGTGCCCCATGAAGAAAGCGAACATTGAGACCGTTGTCGGGATTTTCGTGCTGATCGGGATCATCTGCCTGGCCTACCTTTCCATCAAGCTCGGCAAGATGGAGTTTGTCGGCGGCAACTACTATGAGGTGACCGCGCTCTTCGATTCCGTCGCCGGGTTGAAGAACGGTGCCTCGGTAGAGATCGCCGGGGTCGAGGTGGGGAGGGTGGACCGGATCATCCTTGATCCGAAGAGCGGTGCGCAGGCACGGGTCTATCTCCGGATAAGAAACGGCATAAAGCTGACGGACGATGTCATCGCCTCGATCCGCACGAGGGGATTGATCGGCGACAAATTCGTCCAACTGAAGCCGGGTGGATCGGAACGGCCCCTTGCCGCCGGGGGGAAGATTCGCGATACCGAATCGGCGATCGACTTTGAGGACCTCCTCAGCAAATACATCCATGGCCAGGTGGAGTGAGAACGTGCTGCGACGTAATCAGCCTTGCCTGGCCCGGCACTGGAGATGTCTATGAAAATGTTCTCTGGGATGTTATCGGTACTCTTGACGGCGGTATTGTGTACGAGGGGTGCCTGCGCCGCCGGGCCGGACACGAACAAGATCGTGCTCGATCTCAAGGGGTGTATCAGCCGGGCGCTGACGGCGGCACCGGAGCTGGGGGAGGCCGATGCTGACATTGAGCTGACCGTCTCGAAGCTGGACGAGGCCAAGGCCTATCGTTACCCGCAGATCGAGGTGCTCGGGCTGACCGGTCCGGTCCCCCAAGCCAGGTACAACGGCACCTTTGTCAACACGACAGACAGCATCAACCAGACAAGCCGTTGGACCTGGTTTGCCCGGAGCGATGCAACCCTCATCCAGCCCCTCTACACCTTCGGCAAGATCATGGAGAGCATGCGGGCGGCAACCCACGGCATCGAGGTGGACAGGGCAAAGAAGGTGCAGCGGCGCAACGAAATCGCGGTCAAGGTGAAGGAGTACTACTTCGGACTCCTTTTGGGCCGTGAGCTGAAGGAGCTTCTCCTGGAGATCCGTGAGGATTTGACAACGGCGCGGCAAAAGGCTGCCAAGCTCCTCGACCAGGGCTCCGCCAACGTGGAGGAGACGGACATCTACAAGCTCGACGCCTTTACCGGCGAGGTGGACAAATACCTGGAAGAGGCGAAAAAAGGGGAGTCGCTTGCCCTCGCCGCCCTCCATGCCCGACTCAGTCTCCCAGCCACAGTGCAGTTGGAGGTGGCGACCGAGCGGCTCATCCCCGACGAACAGCAGCCTTCCACGCTTCCCTCGTACCTCGAGACGTCCCGGGAGAAACGACCGGAGTACCGGCAGATCCGCGAGGGGCTGAAGGCGAGAGAAGCACTGGTCGAGGCCGCCCGGGCCGGCTGGTATCCCGACTTTTTCGTGGCAGGCTACCTCTCCGGGGCGTACGCGGAAAAACGGGACCGGGTGTCGAACCCCTGGGTGCCGGACGAGTTCAACCACTGGTGGGGCGGAGTGGCACTCGGACTCAAGTGGAAGCTCGACTTCGGGATCACCAGTGCCAAGGTGGCGGGTGAGCGGGCACACTATGAACGACTGCTCCACACCCGTGATTTTGCCGACGAGAACATCCCCCTCCAGATCACCAAGTTCTACCTGGAACTGCAGGAGGCGGACAAAAGCATCACCGCGGCCAAGACAGGGTACTCGAACGCCAAGAAATGGGCGGTGGCGGCGCTGGCCAACTTCGATTTCGGCATCGGTCCCGCCAAGGAAATCTTCGACGCGCTGCAGGAGTATGCCAAGATGCGGGCCGCCTACTTCCAGTCGATCTATAACTACAAGATGGCCCAGGCCAACCTCGTGTACGCGACGGGGGAAGAACCGCTGTAGTTGCGCCTGGCGGATTCATATTGATAGGGGGTTTTCTTCATGATCGCACGACTGACGATATTAGCCCTGCTTCTCTGGTCGATTATCCTTTCCGCCCCGGCAACCGCCCGCGCTTCGGTCACCGACGAGGTGAAGCGGACGGTGGACGAGGTGGTCCGGATCGTTTCGGATAAGGAGCTCAAAAAACCCCAGAACGAAAAGAAGCGGCGTCAGGAACTGAAGGCCGCCGTCGGCAGGATTTTCAACTACGGAGAAATGGCCAAACGCTCCCTCGGAAGGTACTGGAAGGAACGGAGCCCGGCCGAGCGAAAGGAGTTCGTCAGCCTCTTTGAAATCCTCCTGGAGAATTCCTACGCGGGCAAGATCGAGTCGTACAACCAGGAAAAGATCGTTTACCTTTCCGAGAACGTGGAAGGAGAGTACGCCGAGGTGAAGAGCAAGGTGGTGACCCCGAAGAGGGACGAATATGCCCTTGACTATCGGCTTCTCAGCGCAGGAGGGCGATGGATGGTCTACGACGTGGTGATCGAAGGGGTGAGCCTGGTCTCCAACTACCGGAGCCAGTTCAACAGGATCATCGCCGGCCAGGGGTACAATGAGCTGGTGAAGAAGCTTCGCACCAAGAGTGAGGAGATTACGGCGCCGTAAGGTTTTCTTCACAGCGACTCAAAATGACGGTTTCCGGAAGGAGAGCCATTGCATTTCGGAAGGCATGGATTACACTTATGTACAAGCTCGCTCCGTTGTCGCTTTCGGTAGCGAAAATTTGCGCGGTTGAAAGAGGTATGATCAATGAATCCTAAAAGATGGATTTCGCTTGTTGCCGTTATCGCTGTGGCGGCAGTCGTTTTGACGGGGTGCGGAGGAGGCGGGGGTACGGCTCCCGTGATAGCGGCGCTGACAGACCGGCCATCGGGAGTTACCGCCACTGCCGGGAACGGTCAGGTATCCGTTGCCTGGACGGCGGTGGCAGGCGCAACCTCGTACAACATTTACTGGTCGACTTCCCCGGGGGTCGCGCCCGCCAGTGGCACCCGGATAAACACCAAGGCCATTCCCTACATCCAGACAGGACTTGCCAACGGAACGACATACCACTACGTGGTAACGGCGGTAAATGCTGTTGGCGAGACGGCGGCATCGTCAGAGGCAAGCGCAACACCTTCAGCGACGCCTCCCACCCCGCCGCCGTCATCGGGGCCGCTTATTCAGGCCGTTTTTCTCGGGTTGGGGTTAGGGGGCACTTCTCCCAGCTGGCTCCAGCAGGTTAGCGTCTATACCGACAGCACGCGGCAGACGCCGATAAAGAATGCCCTTGTGACCATGAATGACATCCCTTTGACGTTCAACAACCTTTCTTCCGTCAGACGCTACGAGGGAACCCTCTCAATTCCTCGGGGCACCACGGTCACCCTCCGCGTTACCATCTCTCCCCCCTTGGCCGCACCGGTGACCTACTCCGCATCGGCGACCCAGTACACCACGTTCCCCGCCGTCACCACCCCTGTACCAGGCAGCACGTGGTCGGCTGGCGGCGCCAACACGGTCGCCTGGACGGCCGGCGCTCCGACCCTCGGAGCAACGTATGAGGTCGGGGTCGTGGACAGCTTCGGCAGGATTGCCTTTCCGGCGGGGAATGTCGGATTCCTCGAGGTCCCGACAAATTCAACCAGCGCTGTTGTTTCGGCGGGAAGTTTAACGGCAGGGAGCTATCAACTGCTTGTCGGCATTGCAACGGCGGGGATGGGGAGCTTTACGGGGGGGATCCCGATCCCCGACACGGCGACAGGTTCGGGGTTATGGATAGGCGGTTTTTCGGCCGTCCCGGTCACAGTGCAGTAGAGGTCTTATGGCTCGGAAAGAAGGGGGTGTTGGATAACCCCCTTTTTTCTTGCCAGGTCCATTCGCTACGAACGGCTGCTCTAGTGCTTTGAGCCCCTTCCCAGTTCCAGCTCAAGGGACTTCAGCTGGTCTATGCTCTGGCGGAGTTCCTTGTTTTCTTTCGTCAGGGAAAGATTCTGCTCCTTCAGTCTTCTCCCCTGCTGGCGCATATCATCGGTTGACGACAGGAATTCGGTCAGGCTTGCGGCCATGGGCGCCCACGGGCTTTTGGGGTATTCTTTCTTCAGCCGCTCCAGGTCATGCTGCGCCTGCTTTTCCTGGTTCGATTCGAGCCGGAGCACGCCGAGCCGGAACAGTGCCTCATCGGTGACACCTTCTATCCCCGGTTCGGAGCAGACAGAAGCCAGCAGTTCTGCGGCAGTCGCCGATTTTCTCTCTCCCATGAGTTTTGTCGCCCTGGCAAGTTTGTTTTCCTGGGCCGTGCGATAGAGGATGCCGCCCGGCTTGGTCATGGTGGCGCATCCTCCCATGGCCATGGCAAGGTAAATTGTCAGGAGATATCTTTTCATCGTGGCTGCACCCGCCGGTTGATGGAATAGTTGCTGCCGGCTTTCCCCTTGAGGTTGTCTTTCATCTGTGCCGCGGCCTTGGCGATGCTGACCGCTGAATCATAGGCTCCCTTCTGGCAGATGACAATCGAGATCGAGATGGTCATGAGCGGAAACCTGCGGTGTACCCCGTAGCGGTCCGTACCTTCGATCGCCCCGTTGGTGCGGTCCTCGGGCGAGTAGAACGACGGGATCATCATGTCGAACCTTTCAATCACTCCCGCACACACCTCGGCAGCCTTTTCGGGTACGACCACCATGACGAAGTCGTCGCCACCGACGTGGCCGACAAATGCATCCTGCCCGCCCGATGCATGTGCGATTTCGTAGATGATTTCTCCGGTGGCCTTGATCAACTCGCTCGCCTGGATATAGCCGTAACGGTCGTTGTAGGCCTTGAAATTGTCCAGATCGGCGTAGCAGACGGCAAAAGGCTTCTCTTCGTCCAGTTTCCGTTCCAGCACCTGCTCGATGGCGATGTTTCCCGGCAGGCGGGTGAGGGGACTTGCATCAAGGCTTATCTGCTCCAACTCCTTGAGCCTTTTTGCCATCCGGGTGAAATCCTCGGCAAGGTCGCCGACCTCGTCGCCGGGGGGGATGTTCGGGACAAAATCGAAGTCGCCCTCGGCGATGCGGTGGGTCGCCCGCTTGAGCTTTTTCACCGCTGTCGAGATGTTGAAAATGAGGAGCGCCGTTACGCTGAGCGCCAGCAGGAGCCCGGTAAAGGAGAGGATAAGCGTCCACCTGACGGTTGATTGTTCCTGCTGCTTGGCGGCTTGCAGCTTCCTTCCCAGGAGCTTCTGCCGGTCGACCAGGGTCTTTTCCAGCAAATCGGTAACGTTGTCCGTAGCAGACTTCAGGGCGCCCGGGGGGGGCTGCATTCCCTGGAAAAGCTGGGCCGTGACTTCCCGGAAATGCTGGTAGGCGCGGGCAACTTCATCCAGGGAGCGGTCATGATTTGTCCCCTGAACCCGCTGTATCGCCTCCAGAAACTCATTTTCCCTGTGGAGATAGAGCTCCCTGAACTCCTCTCCCTTGAGGATGGTGTACTTGGCGGCGTAGCTCTGTTGGGCGAGGACCGATTCCCGCAGCACTGTGGCGGTGTTGATCAACACGAAGTCGTTGGTTACGATGTCCCGGGCAGTCCGGTTGAGGGAGTAGAGGCCCGTGTAGGAGGTCACGAGGGTTGCCAAGGTGAGGAGGGAGATGGCGGCGTAACTGGCGATGAGCTTTTGGAGGAGCGAGAGTTTTTTTGCCGGCGGGTTTGATCCCATGTAACTTGTCCTGCACCAGAAAGGGCGTTCATGTTCACCGCAAGATTATCCTATCCGGGGCAAAATGTAAACCTTGTGGATACATCTTCCTTTCTTGGCGCGACTTTCACGCTTTTTGGAGAGGGGGCTTTTTTTGTTGACATCCGGAGCATTTCACAAATAAAATCACTTTTTCGCATGCTTATCCAACTGGAGGGAGTTCCGTATGGCAACAGTGTTCAAGGTGGCAGTCCTGCCGGGGGACGGCATCGGTCCGGAGGTGATGGCCGAGGCGCTCCGCGTTCTCGATGCGGTGGAAAAGAGGTATGGCGTTACGTTCGAGCGGACCCACGCCAACGTGGGGGGCGCGGGGATTGACAACGAGGGAAAGGCCCTTCCCGAGAGCACGGTGAACGTCTGCAAGTCTTCGGACGCCATCCTGTTCGGCTCGGTCGGCGGACCGAAGTGGGAGTCGCTCCCCCCGGACGAGCAGCCGGAGCGGGGCGCACTGCTACCGCTCAGGAAGATCTTCGGCCTGTACGCCAACCTGCGGCCGGCCATCATCTTTCCCTCTCTGACCGGCGCCTCGTCCCTGAAGGAAGAGGTCATCGCGGGGGGGTTCAACGTGCTGGTCATCCGTGAACTGACCGGGGGGATCTACTTCGCCCAGCCGAAGGGTATCGACGGTACCGGCCGCGACCGGGTCGGCTACGATACCATGCGCTACAGCGTCCCCGAGATCGAGCGGATTACCCACGTGGCGTTCCAGGCGGCCCGGAAGCGCGGCAAGAAGGTCTGCTCCATCGACAAGGCCAACGTCCTCTCCTCGTCGGTCCTCTGGCGGGAGATAGTGACCGGGATCGCCAAGGAATACCCGGACGTGGAGCTTTCCCATATGTACGTCGATAACGCCGCCATGCAGCTCGTGCGCTGGCCGAAGCAGTTCGACGTCATCCTGTGCGAGAACATGTTCGGCGACATCCTCTCCGATGAAGCGGCGATGCTGACCGGCTCTCTCGGGATGCTCCCTTCCGCGTCGCTCGCCGAGGGGACCTTCGGGATGTACGAGCCGTCCGGCGGCAGCGCGCCCGACATCGCCGGCCAGGGGATCGCCAACCCGATCGCCCAGATCCTCTCTGCGGGGATGATGCTCAAGTTTTCCTTTGCCATGGTGGATGCGGCCGACGCCATCGACAATGCCGTGGCGAAGGTGCTCAACCAGGGGTACCGGACCCGCGACATCCACCAGAACAAGCCGGGAGAGAAACTCGTCAATACCAAGGAAATGGGCGACGCAATAATCGCTGCGCTGTGAGAACGCGCTTTTTCCGCAATCTCGGCGTTGCCCTGCGGGCATCCTTGTGCGGCGTAGCGCTGCTACGCCTCCGCGTCCTCCCTTGGGCGCCTTGACCTTGCGAAAAAATCACGTTCTCTAAACTATAAAACTCAATCAACAAAAAGGAACAGACTATGAGA
>DATJLB010000328.1:0-4203 GCA_035490915.1 Geobacteraceae bacterium | reverse complement strand
AGCCGGTTCACCGTCGGGTCCTCGCCGTACACGTCATCACCCACCTCGGCCACGGCCATGGCCGCCCGCATGGCCGGCGTGGGTCGGGTCACCGTATCACTCCTGAGATCTATCAGCTTCATTGTGGTCCTTCCATCGGATAGCGTCCGGCCTCTGAAAGAGGAGCCATGTCGGCCGTTTTTCTCTCGGCAGCGGTCTTCACGGAAGCGCCTCGCCACGTGATTTCCAGACACGGACAGTGAAAACGTCATCAGGGGAGCGTAAAAAAGAAGGTAGCTCCTTCACCCGGTTTCCCTTCGGCCCACAACCTCCCGCCGTGGCGCCGAATGATGCGGTGCACGGTGGCAAGGCCGATGCCGAACCCTGGAAATTCTTTTACGTCGTGGTGCCGATAAAAAGGCTTGAAGATCAGCTCGGCCTCCCCCATATCAAAACCCACCCCGTTGTCCCTGACGAAGTAAACCTTCTCCCCCTCACGCAGAAAACTCCCGACCTCGATCCGGGGATGGGAACCCTTGCCGGTGTACTTCCATGCGTTCCCCACCAGGTTTTTCATCACCGCCGGCAGGAGCTGCGGATCTCCCACAGCCGACAGCTCAGGTGCTATCACGAACTCCACCCGCCGCTTCGGCTCCGCGTCGAAGAGCTCCGCGACGGCCTCAAGGGCAATCGCGCCGAGATCGACCTCCTCGTGGCAAAGCTCGCGCTTGGTAACGTAAGCAAGGACCAGCATCCCCTCGATCAGTTTCTCCATGCTTGCCCCGGCGCTGCAGATGGACTCGATCATGAATCGGCCGTCTTCGTTGATGGCGGGCCCATACAGTTCCAGCAGCAGCTGGGCCGAGGAGTAAATCCGGGTCAGAGGCGAGCGCAGGTCATGGGAGAGGGAATAGCTGAAGGCCTCCAGGTCTCGATTGGAGGCCTCCAGCTCGGCGGCCTTCACCTCCAGCTCTTGATTGAGCTTCCTGATCTCTTCCCTGGCCTTCTTCTGCTCGTTCATCTCCTCGACGACCTCCCTGACCATCTCGTCGAGTCTCCCCGTCATCCGGTTAAAATCTCCGGCGACCTCGCCGACCTCGTCATCGGTATTCACCGCCAGCCGCCGGGTGAGATCCCACGACGTCGTCAGCATTACGATATGATCATGCAGGGCGTTGAACAGGGTAATGCTTTTCCGGAGGGAAAAATAGAGCAGTGCGGCCGATGCGGTGAAGACCGCTGCGAAAAGGGCAACGCTTGTGGCGATGCGGTGCCACATCGCGGCGTACCGGGAGGAAACATTCTTCTGGGAAAGCAGAAGCCCCGCGGTCGTGCCGGATGCGTCACGAATCGGCCCCATCCCCACCAGGTATTTCCCCCCGTGGAGGTCGACGACTTCAACGGTGTATGCCGCGAGCCCCTGCGTCATTTTCTCATTCAGCCGTGCGGCCAGCTGGAGTGACACGTCCCGGTCGGTCGGATAGAGGATTGCATACGCGCCGAACTGTTCACCGCGCAAATCGGTGGGAAATCTGTGGATATACTCATCCGTCAGGAAGATGCTGACGTCGTTGCCGGCCACCTCCTTCATCTGCCGGAAGATGTGGTCGATTTCCTCGGCGACCTCCATGAAGCCGATGGCCTTCCCCTGGTAGAAGACAGGCGTAACACACCGCAACGAGAAGAAGTTCCTTCCCATCTCAAGGCCGTAGGCGGTCTGGTTCGTTTCTTTTGCCCGCAGGAAGGTGGCGCGCGTCAGACGGTCGCCGAATTGTTCAGGCTTGTGCATCCGGAGGAAAACGGTGCCATCCGGCGCTATGAAATACATGTGGGTGATGTTGTTCTTCTGTTTCATCTCCTGGAAGATCTGGGTGGTTGCCCTCAGCAAGCCTTTCCGGTCCTGCCGGGCAAAGAGGCGAAGCTGCGGATCTAGGCGGCTCATCCCTATCTGGGCCCTCACGAGACCTTGGGCATCGGCCGCCAGGAACGCGTAAAATAACCGGTTTTCATTTCTCGCCAGCTCCTTGAGCTCATCGTGCAGATCGTCCATCGCGCTCCGGTAGGCAAAGAACCCGATGAGCGCAGTGCTTGCCATGAAAAGAGCAACGAAGGTCACCATCACCCTTCGCTTGATTGTCAGGTTCGTTTGCATAACGCGGCTCTGTAAGCGGCGGCATGGGCGGGTGCACTCCAGCCCGGTCTCACCTGCGTCCCACCAAGATTAGACATTCCTAACCACCATAAATTATCCGCGGCGACGAGTCAAGAACTAGAATTCCCACCCCCCCGGATGTGAGTAAATTAACTTGCAGCTATCCGCTCGCTCCACTACACTGAGGAGAATTCAAAGGAGAAGTGTCCCATCATGCTGATCAGGATGTCACGCATAGCAGTGGTGTTCGCGGCCTTGCTCTGCTACGGAGTGCTTTCGCTCCCCCCCGCCGCCGCGGCCCTCCAGTCCCTCCAGGTCGGGATGGAAGCACCCGACTTCACCCTCAGAACCTTGACCGGCACGCAACAGTCGTTCCGGGAAGTCCGGGGAGAAAAGCTCACTGTAGTCGTCTTCTGGTCAACCTGGAGCGCAAAGTCGGAAAAAGTGCTGGCACGGCTGCAGCAGCTCCATGAGCGCTACAAGGACCAGGGCCTCGCCGTCATCGCGGTGAACGCCGACGAACCGAAGCTCTCCGGCGCAACCCTGACGGAGATCAAGGCCGTCAAGGCCAAGCTGAAGATCGGCTTCCCTTTCCTTCAGGACGATGGGCTGGTCGCCTTCCGAGACTACGGGATCATCGCCCTCCCGACGACGGTCGTCCTGGACAAGGAGCGGGTCATCAGGTACGAGCTCCCGGGCTACCCCCTCGTGGGGTCGGAGGAGATGGTGGACTTCGTGACGGCCGCCATCGAAGGGAAGCGGTCACCGGCAGCCGTGGCAAAAACAGGCCACATACCGGACAAGAGCGCCCTCCGTTTCTACAACATGGGAAAGACCACCCAGAAATCAAAAGCCATCGCCGATACGGCCGAAATCTGGTTCAAGAAGGCCGTGGCAGCGGATCCCGCCTTTGTCCTCCCCCACCTGAGCCTCGGCACGCTCTACCTCCAGCGGGGTGACGCGGCCCTGGCGAAAGCGGAGTTCGGGGAGGCCCTCGCCCACGAGCCGAAGAACCCGATTGCCCTCTGCGAATCGGGACTGATCCTGGTGGAGGAGGGGAAGATCGCGGAAGGGCTTGCCCTGTTCGAAACCGCCAGGACAGGGGATGAGTCGTACCCCCCCTGCTACACCTATGCGGGGTACGCCTACGGCTTGGAAGGAAAGCTGGCGGAGGCCCTGAAGATGTTTGCCGAGGCGGAGAAGGCGGATCCCCGGAACTATACGATATTTACCTATAAAGGGAAGGTCTTCGAAGGAAAGAAAGAGCCGAAGCAGGCGCTGGAGGCCTACAGGAGGGCACTGGAGATCATCCTCCACCTCGACTGAGTCCGCATGATCATAGAAAAACCGGCCACCCTTGACAGGACGGCCGGTTTTTCTGTTTTCCATTTCCCGCTTTCCGCCTCAGCCCCGCCGTCGCAGGTAACCCAGGAACTCGTCGAGGGACAGCTCCTTCTTCCTCACCAGGTGCTCGATCTGGCGGCTCATCGCGTTCCTTTCACCGTCTTTCATGGTGTCCTTGACCATCACGAAAAACGGGATGTTTTTCGTCTGGGGATAGAGGCGAAACCGCTCCATCAGTTCGAAGGCCGCCATGTCGGGAAGCATCAGGGAGCAGAAGATCAGGTAGTGTCGCCCGGTTGTCGCCAGCGCCATCCCCTCCTTGCCCGTGTAGGCGTTGACCACCTCGAAGCCGAGCGCCTCCAATCCCTTGGCGACCTGCTCTTCCCCCTTGCGGGATATGACCAGGGCCTGCAGGTCGTAATCCTCCACGTCCTCCGTGAGGCCGAGGACCGTCATCTTCTCCGCGAGGTAATCGGGATCGACCGGAAGGGTAACGAACCCCGCGGCCGGGAACACTCCCCCCACCTTTCCCTCCTCGCTGAGGTAGAGAGGGAGCACCGGTATGTCCCGGGTCGCTTTATTCCGCTTGATCTCGAGCAGGATTCCCCAGCCGTCGTCAGAAAACGGGGAGAGGTCGAGCAGGATGCCGAGCGGCTTTCCTTCGGCCAACTGCTTGACCGATCCCGCCCTCGCCCGGTATCCCCCTTCCGACAGGTAGCTGCACAGGC
>DATJLB010000327.1:0-8592 GCA_035490915.1 Geobacteraceae bacterium | reverse complement strand
GGTCACCATCCTCTCCACGCTCCCCTCGGCCGGGGTGGGGGCAGTCCTGTCGCTCATCCTCTTCCGCACCGAACTCGACGTGATCGCCATCATCGGCATCATCCTCCTGATCGGCATCGTCAAGAAAAACGGGATCATGATGGTCGACTTCGCCCTGGACGCGGAGCGCAACGAAGGGAAGGCGCCGGAGGAGGCGATCTACCAGGCGTGCCTCCTCCGTTTCCGGCCGATCATGATGACCACGCTGGCGGCGCTCCTCGGCGCCCTGCCGCTTGCGCTCGGCCACGGGATGGGGGCGGAGCTCCGCCGCCCGCTCGGCATCTCCATCATCGGCGGGCTGGTCTTTTCCCAGGTCCTCACCCTCTATACCACGCCGGTCATCTACCTCGCCTTCGACCGCCTGGCGCGGCGGAGGAAGGAGCAATCATAACTCCCCCCGGCCCCCTCTTATCTTAAGAGGGGGCGCTCTGCATCTACTGAATACCTTGCGTTCCTCCCCTTAAGATAAGGGGAGGACAGGAGGGGTTAAACACCAGATAATGAACATCTCCGCCCCCTTCATAAAAAGGCCGGTAGCCACTACCCTCCTCACCCTCGGGGTGCTCCTCGCGGGGGTGATCGCCTTTCGCCTCCTTCCGGTCTCCCCCCTTCCCCAGGTGGACTTTCCCACTATTTCGGTGTCGGCGGGGCTCCCCGGCGCTGATCCCGAGACCATGGCGACCTCGGTTGCAGCTCCCTTGGAGCGCCAGCTCGGGCACATCGCCGGGGTGACCGAGATGACCTCGGTCAACAACCGGGGCTCCACGAACATCACGCTCCAGTTCGACCTCGACCGGAATATCGACGGCGCGGCCCGCGACGTCCAGGCGGCTATCAACGCGGCCCGCGGGTTCCTCCCGGCGGACCTGCCGACAAACCCCACCTACCGGAAGGTCAACCCCTCCGATGCCCCGATCCTGATCCTCGCCCTCACCTCCGACACGGTGGGGAAGCCGCAGATGTACGACGCCGCTTCGTCCATCCTCCAGCAGAAGCTCTCCCAGGTGAAGGGGGTCGGGCAGGTGTTCGTGGGGGGGAGCTCCCTGCCGGGGGTCCGGGTCGAGCTGAACCCTACGGCGCTCAGCAAGTACGGGCTGAGCCTGGAAAACGTGCGCGGGGTCCTGGCCGCCACCAACGTGAACCGTCCCAAGGGGGAGCTGACCAGGGGGGACACAACGTGGGAAATCCACACCAATGACCAGCTCCGCACCGCCGCCCAGTACCAGCCGCTGGTCGTCACCTACCGGTCCGGGGCGGCGGTGCGGCTCCCCGACGTGGCGACCGTGCAGGATTCGGTGGAGGACCTCCGGGCGGCGGGGTTCGTTAACGGCAAGCCGGCGGTCATGGTCATCATCTTCCGCCAGCCGGGGGCGAACATCATCGAGACGGTCGACAGCATCCGCGCTCTCCTGCCGCAGCTGGCGGGGGCGCTCCCGGGCTCCGTCAAGGTGTCGGTGGTGGTCGACCGCACCCCGCCGATCCGGGGGTCGCTCCGCAACGTCGAGGAGACCCTCTTCGCCTCCGGCATCCTGGTCATCCTGGTGGTCTTCTGGTTCCTGCGCAACGTGCGCGCGACCCTCATCCCCGCCGTGGCGATCACCGTTTCCATCGTCGGCACCTTCGCGGTCATGTACCTCTGCGGCTATTCCCTCGACAACCTCTCCCTCATGGCGCTCACCATCGCCACCGGCTTCGTGGTGGACGACGCCATCGTCGTCATCGAGAACATCACCCGCTACCGGGAAAAGGGGGAAGCGCCTCACCAGGCGGCGCTGTCGGGGAGCCGGGAGATCGCCTTCACCGTCGTCTCCATGAGCGTGTCGCTGGTGGCGGTCTTCATTCCGATCCTCCTGATGGGGGGGATGGTCGGGCGGCTCTTCCGCGAGTTCGCCGTCACCCTTTCCGCGGCCATCATGGTCTCCCTCGTCGTCTCGCTCACCACCACGCCGATGATGAGCGCCACAATTCTGAGGCCCGAAAAGCGGCACCACGGCCCCTTCTACCGGGCGAGCGAGCGGTTCTTCACCGGCCTGCACGCCTTCTACCGGACGACGCTCACCTGGGCGCTCCGCCACTCCCTGCTCATGCTCCTCGTGACCGTCGCCACCGTCGCCGTCAACGTGGCGCTCTTCATCCACGTCTCGAAGGGGTTCTTCCCCGAGCAGGACAACGGGCGGCTCGCCGGCAACATCCAGGCCGACCAGGCCACCTCGTTCCAGTCGATGCAGCAGAAGCTCCTGCAGGTGGTGGATATCATCAAGCAGGACCCGGACGTGGAGTACGTGACCGGCTTCACCGGCGGCGGCGGCGGGGGAGGCTCCACCACCAACACCGGCCGGATGTTCATCACGCTGAAGCCCTTCGAGAAAAGGAAGAGCACGGCGCAACAGGTGATCGGCCGGCTGCGGAAGAAACTTTCCGGGGTGCCGGCAGCCCCCACCTTTCTCCAGCCGGTGCAGGACCTGCGGATCGGCGGCAGGATCGGCGCCGCCCTCTACCAGTACACCCTCCAGTCGGAAAACCTGGCGGAACTGAACAGCTGGGGACCGCGGGTGATGGGGAAGCTGCGTACCCTCCCGCAGCTCGCGGACGTGAGCAGCGACCAGCAGAACAAGGGGCTTGAGGCGAACCTCGTGATCGACCGGCCAACCGCCGCGCGGCTCGGGATCACCCCGCAGATGATCGACAACACCCTTTACGACGCCTTCGGCCAGCGCCAGGTGGCGATCACCTACACCCTCCTCAACCAGTACCACGTGGTGATGGAGGTCGATCCCCGCTTCTGGCAGCACCCCGACACCCTCAGGGACATCTACGTCACCTCCGAGAGCGGCGCCCAGGTGCCACTTTCCGCCTTCACCCGGTACGTGCCGCAGAACGCGGCGCTGGCGGTGAACCACCAGGGGCAGTTCCCGGCGGTGACCATCTCGTTCAACACGGCGCCCGGGGTGGCGCTCGGCGACGCCGTCAAAGCGATCGAAACGGCCACCCGGGAGATGATGATGCCGGGGAGCGTCCACGGGAGCTTTGCCGGGGCGGCCCAGGCCTTCCAGGCGTCGCTTGCCAACGAGCCGCTCCTGATTCTGGCGGCGCTCGTGGCGGTCTACATCGTCCTCGGGATCCTGTACGAGAGCTACATCCACCCGATCACCATTCTCTCCACCCTCCCGTCGGCGGGGGTGGGGGCGGTGCTCGCGTTGATGCTCACCGGGACCGACCTCAGCCTCATCGCGGTGATCGGCATCGTGCTCCTGATCGGCATCGTCAAGAAAAACGGGATCATGATGGTCGACTTCGCCCTGGCGGCGGAGCGGGAGGAGGGGAAAAGGCCGGAGGAGGCGATCTTCGAGGCGTGCCTTCTCCGCTTCCGGCCCATCATGATGACGACAATGGCGGCGCTCCTTGGCGCGCTGCCGCTCGCAGTCGGGACCGGTGTCGGGTCGGAGCTCCGTCGTCCCCTCGGCATCTCCATTGTCGGAGGGCTCTTCTTCAGCCAGCTGATGACCCTCTACACGACGCCGGTGGTCTACCTCTACATGGACCGGCTGAGGATTTTGATTGCACGGCTTCGGGGGAAGCAGGAGACGCGTGCTCTGTGAGAGGCCGCATTATATCCTTGTGCGAACGCATCACATAAGGGTTTGAAAGGACAGACCATGCTTTGCATACGAAAGATATTACAACGTGGCTTTCGGCCGGGGAGTCGACTGCTTGCCGTTGCCGGGGGAGTGACGCTCCTCTCCGCTTGCACCGTCGGGCCGGACTACGTGCGGCCGACGGCCGTGGTCCCCCCCGTCTTCAAGGAAATGAGTGGCTGGAAAGTTGCGCAACCGAGGGACGGGGCCATCCGGGGAGCCTGGTGGAAGATCTTCAATGACGGGCGGCTGGACGAGCTGGAGGAACAGGTCTCCGTCTCGAACCAGAACGTGGCGGCAGCGGAAGCACAGTTCCGGCAGGCGCACGCCTTGGCGCAGGGAGCGCGGGCGGGCTATTTCCCGACGGTCACCGCGGGGGGCGGTGTCACGCGTTCCAACAGCCCGGTCAGGGGAGGCGGCGGGGTCGCAGCGACGTCGACAACCGTCACGGAATACCTCCTGTCCGCCAGCGTTTCATGGGAATTGGACCTTTGGGGGCGGGTGCGCCGCACCGTCGAAGCCGGCCAGGCGAGCGCCCAGGCGAGCGCGGCAGACCTCGCGGCAATCCGTCTGAGCATGCAGACCACCCTGGCCCAGGACTATTTCCAACTCCGTACCCTCGATGCGCAGAAACGGATCCTGGACACGACGGCCGCCAATTTCCGCAGGTTCCTCGAATTGACGCAGAACCGCTACGCTAGCGGGGTGGCATCCAGGGGGGACGTGCTCCAGGCGGAAACCCAGCTCAAGACCACCGAAGCCCAGGCAATTGACGTAGGGGTGCAACGTGTCCAACTGGAGCACGCCATTGCGGTGCTCATCGGCAAGCCCGCCGCGCTCTTTTCCCTCCCCGCCGAGCCGCTTGCCGCGGTCCCGCCAGCCATAACCGTCGGTGTACCGTCGGCGCTCCTCGAACGCCGGCCCGACATCGCCGGGGCCGAACGCCGCATCGCAGCGGCAAACGCCCAGATCGGCGTAGCCAAGGCTGCGTACTTTCCCACCGTTACGTTGAGCGGATCGGGCGGGTTTTCCGGGCCGGACCTGAACGACTGGCTGTCATGGCCGAACCGCTTCTGGTCCCTCGGAGCGGCCCTTGTCGAGACCCTGTACGACGGAGGATTGCGAAGGGCCCAGACAGATCAGGCGTGGGCCGCCTATGATGCCGAGGTAGCGGCCTATCGCCAGACGGTGCTCACCGCTTTCCAGGAGGTGGAAGACAACCTGGCGGCACTCCGTATCCTGGAGGGAGAGGCCAAGGTGCAGGAGGAGGCGGTGCAGGCCGCACGGCAAGCCGTGCAGGTGACCACCAACCAGTACCGGGCGGGGACAGCCAGCGCCCTCGACGTCATCGTCAACCAAACCACCGAATTGACCAACGAACGGACCGCCGTCACGATCATCGGCAGCCGGATGAACGCCAGCGTCCTCCTCATCAAGGCGCTGGGTGGCGGTTGGAACACATCGGTGCTTTCGTCGGACGACGATTCCACGAAGAAGCTCGATTCCCTCCGGTAGGGCGTGGGACAACTCACAAAGCAGTCCCCCCTTTTTTGCGCTGATAACTGATGCCAAGCTTGTTAATTCGCCACCTCAACAGGGGACGGTCAGTAGTCGACTCCTGGCTGGGGCTCGATCCCCTTCCGGAAGGCGTGCTTGATCTCGCGGACCTCGCTCGCAGTGTCGGCCAGCTCGATCACCTCCGGGCGTGCGTCGCGGCCGGTGAGGACGAGGTGCATGAGGGGGGGCCTGGCGCGGATGATCCCGAGCACCTGCTCCAGGTCCACCAACTTGAGCCGGAGGGCATTGTTGATCTCGTCGAGGATCATCAGGTCGAACGCCCCCGAGGCCATCTTCTCCCGGACCAGGTCGATGGCATCCTGGGCGTTGGCCCGGTGCTCTTCCCACGGATAGGGGTTTCCCTGGATGCCGCAGAACCCCTTGCCGGTGGCGTGCAGCTCGATCTCGCACGCCATCTTTTTCACGCCGTCCCACTCCCCGGCGTACAGGTCTCCCTTCATGAACTGGACGATGCAGATCCGCATCCCGTGACCGCAGGCGCGGAGCGCCATCCCGAGCGCCGAGGTGGTCTTACCCTTGCCGTTCCCGGTGATGACCACGACGAGCCCTTTACGTTCCTTCGGTTCCAGCCGCTCGATCTTGTCCGGCAGCGTACCCCGTTTGCCCATATTCACCTCACCGTTCACCGCTGTTACACCATCTTCCGGTACCTTCCTCCCACCTCCGCCAGCGCCCCGGTTATCTCCCCCAAGGTGGCGTGCCGCACCGTCTCCATGAGCTCGCCGAACACGTTCCCGCCGCTCCGGGCAACCTCCTTCAGCCGCGCGAGGTAGACCGGGGCGTCTTCCCGGTGGCGCTCCCGGAAGTCACGCAGCCGCGAGATCTGCCGTTCCCAGTCGGCCGGGCCGGGGCGGATCACCTCTGCTACCGGCGGGTACTTGTCCGGGTGACCGTCGGGGAGCTCGAAGGCGTTGTACCCGATGACCCGCCTAACCGGCTCCACGGGGCGCTCCGCGGTCCTGCGGCGCCGCTCCCGCTCGTACCGGGCGCTCCGCTCGGCGATGCAGCGGCGCTGGTATCCCTGCTCGGTGGCGGGCCCCACCCCACCAAGCTGGTCGAGCCGGTCGAACTCGGCGAGCACCTGTGCCTCCACCTCCCGCACGAGCGCCCGGAAGGCATAGGAGCCCGAGAGGAGGTTCTGGATGACGAACCCTTCCGCCTCCTCCCGGAGATAGTTGGGGATCATGGTCGCCTGGCGCACCCACTTCTCCCCGGGGGTTGTCATCGGCTCGTCGGCCGAGTCGACGTGGAGCGAGTTCGTATTGGCGAGGAGCCCGAGGAGCGCGTGATAGGTGAGGCGGACCGGGTTGAGGGTGTCCCACTCCTCGGCTTGGAGCGCCCGACCGGAGGTCTGGGTGTGGAACTTGAACCTCTGGGCGCGCTCGTCGGCGCCGTACACGTCGCGCAGGGCGATTGCCCAGATCCTGCGGCATACAGCGCCGTAGGCGAGCCACTCCGCCTCGTGGGAGACCTTGAAGAAGAAGGAGAGGCCAGGGCCAAAGGCGTTGACCGCCATCCCCCGCGCCAGGAAATTCTCCACGTAGGTGAAGCCGTTCGCCAGGGTGAAGGCGAGCTCCTGGACGGGGCTCGCCCCCGCCTCGCCGATGTGGTAGCCGGAGACGCTGAGGGAGTAGAACCTCTTTACGTCGTTGGCGATGAACCACTCCTGCACGTCCCCCAGGAGCCTGATGGCGAAGTCGGGCTGGAAGATGCTCTCGTTCTGGGCCTGGACCTCCTTCAGGATGTCCGCCTGCACGGTCCCCCGCAGGATACCGAGGGTCCACCGCCGCGTTTCCACCCGCTCCGCATCCGAAAGAGCCCCCCGTTCCTTCTCCAGCCACTCCAGCTCCAGTTCCTGGGCGGCGACGAAGTACATGGCGAGAATGATCGGTGCCGGGCCGTTGATGGTCATGGAGGTGCTGATGTCGGGGATGGAGAACCCCTGCAGCAGAAGCCGCATGTCCTCCCAACTGTCGATCGCGACCCCCCCTTCGCCGATCTTCCCGATGCTCCCCGGGTCCTCGTCGCTGTCCGCCCCGTACAGAGTGATGCCGTCGAAGGCGATGGAGAGCCGCGGCTTCGCCACCCCGCCCGCCAGGAGATGGAGGCGGCGGTTCGTCTCCTCGGGGCCGCGAAGCCCTGCGAATTGCCGGGTGGTCTCCCCCTGCGAGACAGGGCGGTAGGGGTAGATGCCTGTGGCGAACGGGAACCGGCCGGGGAGCCCCTCCTCCAGGAGGAAGCGGAGCGACTCTGCCCGGTCCGCCGGGTCGGGGAGCGCCACCCTCGAGAACCGAAGGCCGTTAGGAGTCGCAACCACCGGGTCGATCCCCGCCTGCGTGGCTGCCTGCAGGGAGAGCTCCCGCCAGGTGTCGGGCCACTCCGCGAGGAGCCGGGCGCAGAAAGGGTCGAGTCCTGAAAGGTTGTCCGGGTGTGCTCTGACAATATCCAGCTGGTCAGCCATCCAGCGGCCATAGGCGCGAACCTTGCTGGCGATCTCCGCCAGGTAGGCACGCCGCCGGTGGGGGACCAGGATGTTTCCCTTGACGTAGCGAAAGATGTCAACCGGCTCCGACACCTCCGGAGCAGGCCAGCCCAAGCAACGGCAGAGCCCGGCGAACAGCCGGTCGAGCCCGGGGTCAGCAGCGGACTTGGCGACGGTCGGGAAGAGCATCTCCCCCTTCCCAAGCCCGGCCAGCACCCCTTGCATCTCGCCGAACGCCGCTTCGGCACCTTCCAGGTCCGCCTTGTTCATGACGATGAGGTCGGCGTCGCGCAGGAGCTGGTCTTTCTCCAGCTGCATGGCGCTGCCGATCTCGCGGGTCTTCACGTAGACGAGGAGATCGGCCCGCAGTGCCCCGACGTCGAGGCCGGTCTGGCCGGTCCCCGGCGTCTCGACGAGTACCAGGCCGAAGCCTGCCGCGCGAAGCGTCCGGACGAGCCCTGGCAGGGAGGGGCTGAGGGGGGCATAGACGCTCCCTGTCGCCACGCTCCGGAGCCAGACCCGGTCGTGGTAGATCCGGTTCATCCGCACCCGGTCGGCGAGGAAAGCGGTGGCGGTTCCGCCGGTGGCGGTGGTCGGGTCGTTGGCGAGGATGGCGATCCGTTGCGCCGGGAATGCCCCGAGGAGTCGTCCCACCAGTTCGTCTATCAGGGTGCTCTTGCCGCTTCCGCCGTCGCCGGCCACTACGACGACTTTCGCCGGGGCGCTGTCCCCTCGCGTCAGCCACTGCTGCACCGGATCGCTCAAGGGGTGCCCTGCTTCGACCTCTGTGAGGAGCCGGGAGAGGTCGGCGGGTGACGGCCCTGTCTCACCCCATGCAGCCGGATCGGGAAAAGAGGT
>DATJLB010000326.1:0-4204 GCA_035490915.1 Geobacteraceae bacterium | reverse complement strand
AGTCGAGAAGTGCACATTTTTCTCTCTGTTCCTATGATACCAGAAACAACAGCGAAGCGAAAGGGATGACCGGCGATGAGCTGGATGCGGTGACCGCTGCCCTCGTGGGACGATGGTTTCTGCTGGGAAAAGGAGAAATGATCGGCGGCGCGGAAGGGATCGTCCTCCCGAAACCAGACTGACCCGGCGGGTATCAGCTGTCGGCTGACAAGTCTCCCCCCCGGTTTCCCTGCTGCCTCGCTGCCGAGGTGCGGTCCAGTCCGAGGAAGACCAGCGCCATCACGAGATACCCCCCCGCCAGGTGCCAGGTGATCGGCGCGGGGGGAGCCCAGGGGAGAAACAGCGCCCCCGAGTCGAGCGGCGAATGGATCGCGCCGCAGAGGGTGGCCAGGGCGGCTATCGCCGTGAAGAGGGCGGCGCGCTTAAGGTGGTGGTCAAGGAGGGCGGCGAAGGCGCCCCCCCAGAGAAGCGAGGTGACGATGAAGCCGTTACCGAGGATGAGGGTGGACGTGTAGCCTGCCGCCAGGTCTCCCGTCAGATCCGCCGCCTTTCGCCCCAGGTTGCCGAGGAGCTGGCCGCACTCGATCTGCACGAGGTAGGCGATGGCGGGGAGAAACGCCAGGGCGACCGCCTTGAAGTGCCGGCGGGGGGTCGCCTCGAACGCCTGGGCGGTGATCTCGATCCCGATGAAGATCAGGACCGGCGCGACCGCCGCTTCCGGGAGGAGATCGACGCAGAAGGAGAGGTAGCCGAGCACCCCGCCGAGCCCGATGAACAGGGCGGTGGCAAGGGTGTAGCCGGCTCTCCCCCCCATATCCTTGTATGCCGGATGGCCGATGTAAGGACACGACTGGATCACCCCCCCGCACAGGCCCGCGCAGAGCGTGGCAAACCCCTCCACCAGGAGGATGTCGCGGGTGTTGTAGTCGTCCCCCGCAACCGCCGCGCTCTCCGTGACGTCCACCCCTCCTACCACCGTGGCGATGGCGAAGGGGAGCGCCAGGGGGAGAAAAGTGAGCGCCCGTCCCATGCCGTGCACGAACTGGGAGGAGGGAAGCGGCAGGGCAAGCCTAAGCTCGGGAATGTGGGGGAAAAACGGATGGTTGCCGGGGAGAAGACCGCAGGAGCCGAGGAGGTAGTAGGCCGCGGTGCCGCACGCGATCCCGGCCAGTGCTCCGGGCACCCGGAACGGCAGCTTCAGCCGCGCGACCAGAGCGGCAAGGACGATGGCAAGGGAAAGGAACCCGGCCACCGGGGAGGCGAACAGCTTCAGAAGGGGGAGATAGGCGATCAAGAGGAGCGCCACTGCGGCAATGCTCCCCAGAAGGCCCGCGCGGGGGACCGCCCGCCGGAGCGCCGGCCCGAAGAAGGAGGCGGCGATCTTGAACACCCCCATGCAGACCACGGTCGCCATTGCCACCTGCCAGGTGAGGAGCGGGTCCTTGGTCGCGGCGTAGGTGGGGCCGATCACCCCGAAGGCCATGCCGAAGGTGGAGGGGGTATCGAGCCCGAGCGGCATGGCGGTCACCGCCCGGTTGCCGGTCCGGTGCGCCAGCCTGACCGCCATCCAGCTGTAGAGGAGGTCCCCCACGAGCACCCCGACGGCGCTGCCGGGGAGCATCCGGTACAGGACAATCTCCCGCGGCATCCCGAACGCAGCCGTCAGGATGGTGGCCATGATCACCAGGTCGGACATATTGTCCAGCATCAGTCCGAAAAAGGCGTTGACGTCACCGATCGCGAAGATGCGGTATCGGCTCTTCACCGTTTGCCCTCGGCATCCTTATCGAGCCGCTTGCCGATCTCCTTCACCTGGGGGTTGTCAAGTAGCTTCATGATACGGGGATCGTTCAGCAGCGCTCCGAGGTCCCCCGCCTGGACCGCTTTCAGCACCTTCGGGTCGGAGAGGAGCGCCTGCATCTCCGGATCGTTCTGCAGAGAGGCGATCAGGGCCATTATGCCGCCGTCGTTCGTCATCTTTTCCTGAAGTTCCCGAACTTCGCCGGGAGACGACATCGATGGGGCCATATCCCCCGCGGCCGCCATGACAGGCACCACAAGAAACCAGAAGAAGAAAACCGCCACACATCGGCGGTCAGCGATGAAGCTCACAATGCACCTCCGAATTTTCGGGTATGCCCGCTCCCCCACCTTACCATGTCCGCGCCGCCGGTGCAACCCACCTCCGTCGTCGCGATTCCCCTTGACTGCCGCCGCTCCCTTCCTCTAAGATTGGCACCGGAACCTACCTTACCTCTGAAGAACCGGATTCCCATGCTCAGTGCCATCGCCCAGAATGCCCTCGCTCTTGCCCTCTTCGTCGCCTTCTGCTTCACCTTTACCGGGATCGGCCTACTGGTTCTGAAACGACTCCCGGCAACCCTTACCTCTCCGTGGGAATCCCTCCTCATATCCTTCGGCATCGGGGCCGGGATAACCGGCTATGCGGTTTTCACCTTCGCCGCCGGACACTTTCTCTACCCGCCACTCCTCGCCCTTCTCTGCATCCTGCTTCTGACAGCTGCCGCCGCAGGGTGGCGCCACGCGCAGCTCTCCCTCACCATCGCCGACCTCCGCCCCCGGGGGATTGCGGAACTGACGAGCGCCCTGCTCCTGCTCCTTCTGCTGGCTGCGTCCCTGCTTCTGACCCTTGCCCCGGAAACCGGGAAAGACGCCCTGACGTATCATCTTGCCACACCCAAGATCTTTCTGCAACGCCACGGGTTCTGCTTCATTCCGGGCAACCCACTTGGCCACGGCCCGTTCCAGACCGAAATGCTCTTTCTGCTCGCCCTTTTCCTCAAAGGGGACATTCTGGCAAAACTGGTCAACTACGCCTTCTTCCTGGCAATCCTCCTAAGCATTCGCCAGTTCAGCCTCATCATCCAGGAGCGGATCGCCAGCCCCTACCTCTGCATGCTCATCTTTGCCACTCTCCCCACGGTCTTCATCGAAACGCACACGGCGTACATCGACCTGGCCGTCACCTTCGCCGTCCTGTGCAGCCTCTACTCCTTCCTCGCCTGGTATGACCGGAGGGAACGGGGGTGGCTCCTCCTCTGCGCATTTTTTACCGGCATTGCCCTGGCCAGCAAGTTCACCTCTCTGATGGTCCCGTTCATCGGCTTTCTCGGGGTGCTCTGGGCCCATCGCCATGATGAGGCAAGCAGGGAAGCAGGGACGGACCTGGCGCTGTATATTCTCGTCACCCTTCTCGTCGGCGTACCCCACTACGTCAAGAACTGGTTTCTGACCGGCAACCCGTTTTACCCCTTCCTATATGGCCTGTTCGGAGGGAAGGGGTGGGATCCGGAACAGGCGCGGCTGTTCGAGGGTATGGTGCTCCATATCGGCATGGGACGGGGTCTGCTCGACTACCTCCTCCTCCCCTGGAACCTGAGCGTCCACGCAAGGCTGGACAGCATGGAGTTCGACGGCTTCATCGGCCCCCTCTTCCTGATACTCCTGCCGTTCCTGGCAGGTATAAAGAAGCCAGCCGCCACCACCAGGTTCGTCATGATTTTCTGCCTGCTCCTGTTCCTCTTCTGGGCATCCGCGTCCCAGCAACTCCGTTTCCTGATCCCTATTTTCCCCCTCCTGGCGCTCCTGGCGGGTATGGTCCTCACCCACTTCCGGGATCGCAGGGGCATCGCCATCTTCCTCACCACTGCAACGGCCGGCTGCCTTCTGTTCAACGGCCGGTGCGACATCACCGAGTTCAACAAATTCAACCCCCTGCGGGTAGTAACGGGCGCGGAAAGCCGGGACGCATACCTCGATCGAACCCTATCCCCCTACCGGATGTACCGCTACGTCAACGCCGAACTCCCCCGTGACGCCCGGATATACCTCATCTTCATGAAAAACTGGACCTTCCTCTGCGACCGGGAGTGCTACGCCGATTACATGTTCGAGTCCTACACCCTGGAGAAGATCCTGGCATCCTCGACAACTCCGGAGGAGGTGCTGCGCCAGGTCAGAGGGATGGGATTCACCAACATGATGTATGACGTGAACTACATCACGGGAGAGAAAAGCATGCTCTCTCCGGACGAACAGTCCCTGTTCACGGCCTTCCGGGACAGATACCTGACCTTGGTAAAAAATGACCGTTTCTTCTACTTATACCGCATAAATCCGGCGGCCTCGCCGTCCCGAACATCCGGCTTGCCTCACCCGACGCATATATGATATTTTGAATTAT
>DATJLB010000325.1:0-6901 GCA_035490915.1 Geobacteraceae bacterium | reverse complement strand
CGGCGACGATCTGGCCGAAATCTCGCGCCCGATTGGCAAAATCGTTCAAATCCGATTTTTTCGCTTTGATCCGCGCCCTATTCGTCTTTGGCATCTAACAGGCAGGCTCGCCCTATTCAGTTTCCAGTACCATTCCGTCGTATGCCAGTTCCACCCCCGCCGGGAGTCGCTCGCCGTCCCGGCAGGAGACCTCGTGGGTGAGATGGGTGAACAGCGTCCGCTGCGGTTTCAAGTCCTCCACCACCCGGAGCGCTCCTTCGATGTTGAAATGGGTGATGTGCGGGGTGTAGCGGAGCGCGTCGATGATGAGGAGCTCCAGCCCCGTCAGCATCGCCATGGAGGCGGCCGGGATGCTGCTGCAATCTGTCAGGTAGGCGACGTTGTCGATCCGGTAGCCGGTTGCCTGCGTGCTTCCGTGGAGCAACGGGATCGGGACGACCGTCTTGCCGAACAGCTGGAACGGCTGGTGGACTTCGTGGGCCTCCAGGAGCGGGGCGTACCCCTGGCTCTCCATCCCCTTGAAGATGTAGGAGAAATTGTCGGCGATGAGGTCCAGGGTCTCTTTTCTGCCGTAACAGGGAATGATTCGCTTGTGAAGAAAATGAAAGCCGCGCAGGTCGTCGATGCCGTGGATATGGTCGGCGTGGGCGTGGGTGAAGAGAACGGCGTCGATCATGGGGACCTTCTCCCGGATCGCCTGTTTGCGCAGATCGGTGGAGGTGTCCACGAGGATGTGCTTGCCCGAGGTTTCGATGAGGATCGAACTGCGGGTCCTCTTGTCACGCGGGTCCTCCGAGGTGCAGACGGGGCAGCTGCAGCCGACCATCGGGACGCCGGTGGATGTGCCGCTGCCGAGAATGGTGATCTTCATGGATAATTCCTTAGAATGATGACTAACTCATAGCATGTTTGTCCCCTCCAGGCAAGGGGTTTGTCTGCCCGCATTTTTCTCCCGTTTGCACGAGAAGGCGCTGGCCCTGATGGCCGACGGATGGAGGATAAAGCGGCTCTGTGAGAACGTCGGGCAATGGTGCTGCAGGGGCATCGTCGAGGCATGTACGCTATGAGGCGGTGAGGGGGCAGTGGGGCGGGTGCGGTCTTCCGACCATCTCGCCGCCGTGTCCTCGAAGCCTCGCTTCGACGTAGCGCTGCTACGCCTCAGCGAAGCTTCTGCGGGCCGGCGACGATCTGGCCGAAATCTCACGCCCGGAGGGCAAAACCTTTCTGATCCGATTTTTCCGTCTTGATCCCCGCCCCCTTTACAGCTTTTCCAGAAACGCCTGCACCATCGGCGCGAAGGTCTCGTGCTCCAGGAGAAAGGCGTCGTGGCCGTAGGCCGACTCGATCAGGTGGTACTCTGCCCGCTTGCCGAGCGTTTCCAGGGTTTGCACCATCTCCTCGGTCTGGTAGGGAGGGTAGAGCCAGTCCGACGAGAAGGCGAAGAACTGGATGGGCGCCGTGACCCGGGCGAAGGCCTCCTCCAGCGCCTCGTACCCCCAGGCGGCGTCGTACAGGTCGAGGGCCTTGGCGAGGTAGAGGAAGGAATTGGTGTCGAACCGGTCGACGAAGTTGTAGCCGTTGTACGAGAGGTAGCGCTCCACCTCGAACTGGCCGAAGAAGTCGAACACGCCGTCCTTGGCGGAAAAACGGCGGCCGAACTTGGAGCTCATCGATTCGTCGGAGAGGAAGGTGATGTGGCCGATCCCCCGGGCAAGCGCCAGGCCGTCCTTCGGGTTTTTCCGGTACTCCCCCTTCTTCCAGTCCGGGTCGTTGAAGATCGCCCAGCGGGCCACGGCGTTCATGGCGATCGCCTGCGCCGAGGGGCGGGCCGTGGCGGCGAGAACGATGGCGGAGGCGATCCGGTCCGGGAACTGGGTTGCCCACTCCAGCGCCTGCATTCCGCCCATGCTCCCCCCGAGGACGGTCAGGAGCCGGTCGATCCCCAGATGGTCGATCAGGAGCTGCTGAGCCCGGACCATATCGCGGACCGTGATGACCGGAAAGGAGAGGTTGTACTTCTTGCCGGTCTTGGGGTTCACCGAAGCGGGGCCGGTGGAGCCGTAGCAGGAGCCGATCACGTTGGAGCAGATGACGAAGTACCGGTCGGTGTCGAGGAGCCGGCCGGGGCCGACGATGGCGTCCCACCACCCCGGTTTCTTTTCCTCTTCGCTGTACCGTCCCGCCAGGTGGGCGTCGCCGGTCCAGGCATGGGCCACCAGGACGGCGTTCGAACGGTCGGTGTTCAACTCGCCGTACGTCTCGTAGGCGAGGGTGATCGGCCCGAGGATTCGACCGCTTTCCAGGCGGAGCTCGGTGTCGAAGGTTATAGATTTTTGTTCGACGATGCCGACGGACATGGAACACCAGGTAAAGGCTGTAGAGGTAAAGAAAAAGCCCCTTCTCACGGGATGAGAAGGGGCTTTTGATATAGTGCTATCCGTAAGCGCCTCTCTCATCTTTGCCTTTCGGCAGGATTTAGCACCTGACACCCGTTGCCGGGCCGGTTGCTGCGGTTTCACAGGGCCTTTCCCTCCACCGCTCTTGATAAGAAGGTCTTATCTATTCAATTTTGCTTGAGGATACGGGAGCACGACGGTTTTGTCAACGGAAATGTGCGACCTTCTACAGCCCCCCTCCCTCAGGCCCCTGCGGCACCGGTTCGACTGCCTCCTTGTAGAGGATCACGTTGACCAGGTCCCGGTCCCGGCCGAACTCGAAGTTGAGGCTCTGCTCATAGGCCATCCGGGCCACCGGCTCCAGCTGCCCCACATCCCGTAACCTGAAGAGAATCCGGTTCCCCCTGCCGAGGTAGTCGAGGAAGCTCTCCGAGACCTCGAATTCAATCGGGCCCCATTCTCCGGTCAGATCGGCCACCCCCATTCCGGTGCCGCTCACGGAGAATTCGCTCAAGATGAAGCGCCGGGGAAGGACATTACCAGTTTCAGTCGAAGCTGCGCCTGATTCCGACAGGTGAGTCTCTAGAGGCGCAACCGCGATCACCATCCCCGCCGCCACGGTTGCGTTGCTGAACCGGTCGATGAGGATGAAGCTGCCGGTTTCCCGGTTCTGCCGGTACGGGTCGAAGGCGACCGGGCGGTCCAGCTCCAGCCGGACCACGCCGATGCCGTTGAGTCCGAGGGACGGCACCTGTCGCTGCTCCAGGGTGTTGACGTCCACCGCATACTGCACGCGGACGACCCGGCCGGGGGTTACGCTGGTGGCGGTCTTCACCAGGTAGACCTGTCCCGGCTGCAGGGGCTCGTCGTGCATCCAGACCAGGTGCGCCTCCGGGTGCCGGGAAAGACGCGGCTGGGCATCGGTCGCCGCCAGCACGTCCCCCCGGCTGATGTCGATCTCGTCGGTCAATGTGAGGGTCACGGCCTGGCCGGCCACGGCCTCCTGCAGGTCGCCGCTCATGGTCACGATCCGGGCCACCCGGCTGGTGCGGCCGCTTGATGCGACCCGCACCTCGTCCCCCGGACGGATGGTGCCGGCGGCGATGGTGCCGCAGAAGCCGCGGAAATCGAGGTGGGGGCGGTTGACCCACTGAACCGGCAGGCGGAATGGCAGATCTCTGGCGTCGTCCTCAACCCGGACGGTCTCCAGGTAGCTCATCAGGGTGGGACCCTGGTACCAAGGGGTGCGGGCGCTCGCCTCGATGACATTGTCGCCGTTCAGGGCCGAGATCGGGATGGCGGTGATGGAGGCAAAGTCGAGCGGGGCGGCAAACTCTTCGTACTCGCGTATGATCGTCTCGAACCGCTCCCGGTCGAACCCGACCAGGTCCATCTTGTTGATCGCCAGCACCACGTGGCGGATCCCTACCAGGGAGACCAGGTAGCTGTGGCGGCGGGTCTGGGTCAGGAGCCCCTTGCGGGCATCGACCAGGATCACGGCCACCTTCGCCGTGGAGGCGCCGGTGACCATGTTGCGGGTGTACTGCTCGTGGCCGGGAGTATCGGCAACGATGAACTTGCGCCGGTCGGTGGAGAAGAAGCGGTAGGCGACATCAATGGTGATCCCCTGTTCCCGTTCCGCCTGCAGGCCGTCCAGGAGCAGGGCATAGTCGATGGCGCCCCCCTGGGTGCCGACCTTCCTGGAGTCCTGCTCCAGCGCCGCCAGCTGGTCTTCGAACACCATCTTCGAATCCCAGAGGAGCCGCCCGATCAGGGTGCTCTTGCCGTCATCGACGCTGCCGCAGGTGATGAAGCGGAGCATCGACTTCTCCTCCTGGCTCTTCAGGTACGCGAGGATATCCTTTTCGATCAGTTCCGATTGGTGTGCCATATAGAATCCTTACATTCGGTTAGCCACAGAGGGCACAGAGGGCACAGAGGAAAAGCTGAAAAGCAAACAACGAAATCGCTTTGTGTTTTTAAACCTGAAGGATTTTGTTTTTTGCTCTGTGCCCTCTGTGATCTCTGTGGCAAAGGGTTTAGAAATACCCCTCTTGTTTTTTCTTCTCCATGCTCCCCGCCTGATCGTGGTCGATCAGGCGCCCCTGGCGCTCCGAGGTGCGGGTGAGGAGCATCTCCCGGATGATCTCGGGCAGGGTCTTCGCCTCCGACTCCACGGCGCCGGTGAGAGGGTAGCACCCGAGGGTCCGGAACCGGACCGACGTGTACTGCACCTGCTCGCCCGGTTGCAGCTCCAGCCGGTCGTCGTCCACCATGATCAGCATCCCGTCCCGCTCCACCACCGGCCGGACCGCGGCGTAGTAAAGCGGAACGATCGGGATGTTTTCCAGGTGGATGTACTGCCAGACGTCCAGCTCGGTCCAGTTGGAGATCGGGAAGACCCGGATGCTCTCCCCCGGCTTGATCCGGGTGTTGTAGAGATTCCAGAGCTCCGGGCGCTGGTTCTTCGGGTCCCAGCGGTGGTTGGCGCTCCGGAACGAGAAGATCCGCTCCTTGGCCCTCGATTTCTCCTCGTCCCGGCGGGCACCGCCGAAGGCGGCGTCGAACTTGTATTTATCCAGAGCCTGCTTCAGCCCCTCCGTCTTCATGACGTCGGTGTAGAGCGCCGAGCCGTGGGTAAAGGGGGAAACCCCCTTCTTCACCCCTTCCTCGTTGACGTGCACGATCAGGTCGAGGCCGCATTCGGCCGCCATCCGGTCGCGGAACTGGATCATCTCGCGGAATTTCCAGGTGGTGTCGACGTGGAGCAGGGGAAACGGCGGTGGCGCCGGGTAAAAGGCCTTGCGCGCCAGGTGGAGCATGACCGCCGAGTCCTTGCCGATGGAGTAGAGCATCACCGGGTTGGCGAATTCGGCGACGACTTCGCGGATGATGTGGATGCTTTCGGCTTCCAATTGCTGCAGATGGGTCAGGTTTTTGCTCATGTATTTTTTTCTCCTAAGCTGGACAAGCCGGAACCAAACAGGAAAAGCAAAACCTTAATGGTACACGGAAAAGGCGGAAAAATCTGATAACAGCGGATCAATCCTTAAACACAAACCCGATGACGGTTTAAGTCCGCCTTGATCCGATTTTTCAGGTTTTATCCGTGTCCAATTGCTTTTGGTTTTTGTGCCGTTTAGGGTCCGGTTTCATCTCCGATGCAACCCGCATTCCTTGTGCTCCGGATTCTCCCACCACCACCGTCCCGCTCTCGGGTGCTCGCCCGGCGCAACCGGTCGGGTGCAGGGGGCGCAGCCGATAGAGGGATATCCCTGCTTGTGAAGCCGGTTCACCGGGATGCGCCTGGCGTCCGCATACTCCCAGACCTGGGCCTCTGTCCACTCCAGGAGGGGGTTGATCTTCAGGATGCCGCCGTTCGCCTCGTCCAGCGCAATGGGGGCCAGTCCGCTTCTGGTGACGCTCTGCTCCCGGCGAAGCCCCGTGATCCAGCCGGCAAGCCCCCTGAGCGCCCGTCCGAGCGGCTCGACCTTTCGGATGTGGCAGCATTCGTGGCGGTTCGCCAGCGACTCCCGGAACGAGAAGAGCCCCTTCTCCCGCTCAAGCGCCTCCACCGCCTCGTGCCGCGGGAAGAACCAGTCGATCTTGATCCGGTACCGCTCGGCGATGGCGTCCGCCACCTCGTAGGTCTCCTCGTTCAGCCGCCCCGTGTCGAGGGCGAAGATGCCGATGTCGAGTCCCGCCTCTTTTGCCATGTCGATGACCACCACGTCCTCCACCGAGAAGGAGCAGGCGAGCTTCACCGGGCCGCCGGCCGCTGCGACGCCGAGCCGGAGGATGTCCTGCGGAGTTGCGTTTTGAGGGAGCTTAATCATCGTTGTTTAATCCTTTCATTGTCTTTCTTTCGTTGTTCTCGTCTCCGCTGCAAAGACGGCTTCGGCTCAAATTTTCAACCCCAGAAGCGGCCAGACGAACACCACCGATCCCATGAACAGCAGCCACGAGATGGCCATCACGAGGCCCCCGGCGACGATGATGTCCCGGCTCTTCAGATAGCCCGAGGCGTAGGCGATTGCCGTCGCCGGTGTCCCCATCGGGAGGCAGTAGGCGAGCCCGGCGGGAAGTGCGATGGAGAGGGTCATCACCTTCGGGTCCATGCCGGTAGTCGTGCAGAGTCCCATTCCGATCGGCATCAGGATCGCCACCACCGCCGCGTGGCTGATGCACTCGGTGAGGACGATGGCAACCAGGGAGATGACCGCGATCACCGTGAGCGGCGAGTGGGAGTAGCTTCCCATCCCTTTTTTCACGACCCATGCGGCGGCACCCGTCTTTTCCAGTGCGGAGGCGAGGGCGATCGTGCCGCCATACATCAGGATGATCCCCCAGTTGACGTACTCCTCGATCTTTTGCCAGGAGACGACCCGGAAGGTGAAGAGGGCGGTGGCCCCAAGGAGGGCGATGGCGGCGAGGCCGGTCTTCTCCCCGAGTACTATCCAGCAGGCGACGGTGGCAACCATGACGGCCGCCGTCAGCATCTCGTC
>DATJLB010000324.1:0-5814 GCA_035490915.1 Geobacteraceae bacterium | reverse complement strand
ACGAGGAATACGAGGAATTCTACAAGCACATCTCCCACGATTTCGAGAAGCCGCTCAAAACCATCCACTACGCGGCCGAGGGGGTGAGCGAATTCAAGGCGCTCCTCTACATCCCGGCTCGCAAGCCCTTCGACCTTTTCTTCCGCGACCAGAAACGGGGGGTTCACCTCTACGTGAAGAGGGTCTTCATCACCGACAATTGCGAGGCGCTCCTCCCCGATTACCTCCGCTTCATGCGCGGGGTGGTCGATTCGAGCGACCTGCCGCTGAACGTCTCGCGGGAGATCCTCCAGGAAGACGTACAGATCAAGCGGATCCAGAAAAACCTGGTGACGAAGGTCCTGGGAACCCTGGCGGAGATGAAGGAAAAGACGCCGGAGGAATACCTGACGTTCTACCGGGAATTCGGGCAGGTGCTGAAGGAAGGGGTCCATTTCGACTTCGCCAACAAGGAAAAACTCCAGGAACTGCTCCTGTTCGAAAGCTCGAAGACCGAGGCGGGACAGCTCGTATCGCTCAAGGAGTATGTGGAGCGGATGCCCGCAGCCCAGAAGGAGATCTATTTCATCACCGGCACGAGCCGGTCGGCGGTGGAAACCTCCCCCCACCTGGAGATCTTCCGGAAGAAAGAGTACGAAGTCCTCTTCATGACCGACCCGGTGGACGAGTGGGTGACCCAGGGGCTTACGGAATACGACGGCAAAAAACTGAAGGCGGTTGACCGGGGCGATCTGGAGATAGACACGGAAGAGGAGAAAAAAGCGCACGAATCCAGGAAAGAAGTGGCCGTCCAGCAGTACAAGGGACTGCTGGAGTTCGTCGGGGAGAAGCTGAAGGACCGTGTTAAGGAGGTGCGCCTTTCCAGCCGGCTCACCGACAGCGCCTGTTGCCTGGTTGCCGACGAGTACGGCCTCAACGCCAACATGGAGCGGATTCTCAAGGCGATGAACCAGGAGGTGCCGGAAACCAAGCGGATCCTGGAGTTGAACCCCGATCATCCGATCATGGGTGTGCTGTCCGGCATGTTCGCAGAGAACAAAGAGAACGCGAAGCTCGCGGACTACTGCGAGCTCCTCTACGATCAGGGTCTCCTGACGGAAGGCTCTCCAGTCAGGGACCCGCTCCGCTTCGCCCGGCTGGTGTCGGAATTGATGGTCGAAGCGGCAAAGAAGACGGCCTGATCAGCAACGGGCTGTTAGAGGGTCACTCCAGGAGGATAGGATGGGCCTTCGCGCCGTTTCTGGCAATCGATGCAATACAGGACGAGAGGGACGACCGAAAGCCTCTTTTCATCGATCTCGACACCGCACTCCTCGCAGATGCCGTAGGTCCCCCTCTCCAGCTTCCCGAGCGCCTCGTCCATCCGCGTGAGCTCCTGGCGACGGATGTCGGCGACCGCAAGCCCCGTGTCCTCCAGAAGGCCGATTAGTCCTTGGTCTGCGGGGTCCTGCGGGATTTCGAACTGGGTGTGAAGCTCTTCACCGGTTTTCCTGAAGAGATCCTCTCGCAGCTCGTTCCATAGCCTCCGCTTCTCCTCCAGCAACAATTCCCTGAGGCGAGTCTGCCTCTCTCTGTTTTTTGCCGGCATCCCTTTTCCCTCCGGAAGATGATCGACCACCCTTTCAGCTTAACACACCGGAAGCGGCTTGCAATCGTTCTCGTTCACCGGCTGTTGTCACTCCTTGATCTTGACCATCTGGCAGGTCGCGCCCCCGTCCTTCACTCTCACCACTAGAATGTGGTAGACAGGGTTGCCGGGAAAGCCCAGTTTTACCAGCGGGGCACCGGCGCCCCCCGTGATGAAGTGCGGCACCCCTTCGATATCGTCGCGGTCGTACAGATGGACATGGCCATAGAATGCAGCAGTCACGTTCTTTTCCGCCAGAAGCCTGATCAGATCGGCCGCGCCGTCGGCAAACGTATGCCAACGCCACCGCTCCGTGCGCGGGGGTACGTGCATGGCCACAAATGCGACCTTTCGTTTCCTCGCCAGTTGGCTTTTGAGAAAAGACCATTGCGGCATTTTCAGCGAGTAGGCGGAGTTGTCCACCACGATCATCGCAAGGCCGAGTCGGGCGCTGTCGATTGTGAAGTCGAGCGGTCCGACCTTCGCGAGAAACGGCTTCTTCTGCTCATGGTTTCCCGGAACGACGAAGAGGGGAATGTCCGGAACGGAGTCCCGGACCACTTCCAGAAAGTGGTCAACCTCAGCCTCCGAACCGTTCATGGAAAAATCCCCGCTATGCAGGATAAAGAGCGGCTTGTAGCCTGCAGCAAGGGCGAGCCCCTTCCTGAAAACCGGATCATTTCCCCTGCTGTCCCCCATCACGACAAAAGTAAAATCACGGGGAGATACTACCCGCTCCCGTTCGACCATCAGCGCCCGGGAACGGTCGTAGAGGGTGTCCGCCTCGCAAGTTGCAGCAGACAGGAGCCCCTGGGACACATAGATGGCCAACCACGACAGCAACAGCCACCTCGTGCAACTGTTCTTCATGTGTGAACGTCCTCCCCTAAAGCCTGATCAAGTCCTCGTGCTCTTCCTCGTGTGGATTGATATGGATCATCACGTCTCCCACGTTGGGATACCGTTCGAAGATACGCCTCTTTACCTGCATAGCGATTGCGTGCGACTCCCGGACGGTCATCTCCGGGTCCATGTCCAGCTTGAGATCGATGATGACATACTGGCCGGACCGCCGGCCGCGGATCTCGTGCACATGCTCCACCCCCTGCACCTCTTCCGCCAGTGTCGTAAGGGCCGTAATCAGCTCTTCCGGCGGCCTGGCATCCATCAACTCCTGCGTAGCCGTCGTAAAAGTCTGGTAGCCGATGTGGAAAACGAAAAATGCTGTCAACCCGGCAGCCAGCGGGTCCATGAGCCTGAAACCGAAGAACGCGCCTGTTACCCCGATGAGGGTTGCTATCGAGGTGACGGCATCTTTCCGGTGATCCTTGGCAACGGCCAGAATGGCGGGGCTCTGCAATCGGCTTCCGGCCTTAGCAGAATAGCGGTAGAGCCGGTCCTTGACGATGATGGTGACAAAGGCAGCCGCAACTGCCATGCCTTGGGGGGTCTCGTACCTGGCATCGACAATGGTATGGACGGCCCCGTACAGAATGCCGCCTCCGGTGGCAAAGATGACCAGCGAAACTATGATGGCGGAGATGCTTTCGGCCTTGCCATGGCCGTACGGATGGGCGAGGTCGAAGGGTTTTTCCCCGATCCGGAGTGCGATCATCGTGGTGAGAATGGCCACGAAATCGCAGGCGCTCTCGATGCCGTCGGCAAATACCGCCTCCGACCGGCCCAGGTAGCCGGCCAGCAGCTTCATCACCATCAGGAAGGCGTTGATCCAGAAACCGATCCAGATCACCCGTTCGGCGTGACCAAACCTTTCTTGACGTTGCATCACATCCCTCACTCTACCGCTTCCCTGAAATCCTTCAGTTTGAGCTGAAGACGCTCTCTACCGTTCCATCTGCTGGTTTCGAGGGAAAAGGCCACATCAAGGAGCGGCGGTACGTCTTTCCGCTGCGCCATGTTGAAGCCGATCCCCTCCAGGCATCGCCCCCCCGCGGAAACCCGGAGCTTTAGGTGCTGATCCTTCACAATCTGCCGTGCGATGAGCGTCCCCCTTCTGAGCATGAACACCGGCTCCGGGTTACCCATGCCGAACGGAGCGAGCTGCTCGATCAGCATGGCAAGATCCAGAGTAATCTCATCGGCGTCCAGCTCTCCATCTATGGCAAGGTCGGGGGTGAGGTCGGTGTCACCCAGAAATCCGTGGGCAACCTCGTCGAATCGCTCAACGAAGGCCTCCAGAGTGGCTTCGTCAACGGAAAGGCCGGCAGCATACTTGTGACCACCGAATTTTAGGAGGTGCTCCGAACAGGCGTGGAGGGCGTCGTGAAGATGAAAGCTGGGAATACTGCGCCCGGATCCCTTGCCGATGCCGTTCTGGAGGGCAATCAGAATGGTGGGGCGATGATACAGATCGACGATGCGGGAAGCAACAATTCCGATAACTCCCGGGTGCCATTCGCTAGAGGCAAGGACTATGCTTTTTCTGTGCCTTGCCCCCCTCTTCACCTTGCCCAGCGCGTCGCGCAGTATCTCCTGTTCGAGCGCCTGCCGTTCGGTATTGCTGGAGTCGAGCCGTGCGGCGATCTCCGCCGCTTGCCCCCGGTCGCCGCTCAGGAGAAGCTCCACCCCGAGAGCCGCGTCTTCGAGCCTTCCGGCCGCATTGAGGCGCGGCGCAAGGCGAAACCCCACCGCTCCGCAGCTGACGTGACCTGTCACGCCAGCCACTGCCTTGAGGGCCTGGACACCTACTCGTATGGAGTGCGTCAATTCGGCAAGCCCGTATTTGACGAAGATCCGGTTTTCATCCTGAAGCGGCACGATGTCGGCTATGGTCCCGAGGGCCACGAGATCGAGGTATTCCCGCAAATTCGGTTCTTCCCGGTCGGCAAAATGTCCATCCTCGCGGAGCCTGCTGCGCAGGGCAATCATGAGGTTGAAGGCAACGCCGACCCCGGCGAGGAACTTGAACGGAAACGGGCACCCGGGCTGGTGCGGATTGATAACGGCACAGGCGGCAGGAATCACATCGCCCGGTGTGTGGTGGTCGGTGATGATGAGATCGATCCCAAGGTTGGAGCAGAGGCGGCTTTCGTCGAGGGCGGTAATGCCGCAATCTACCGTAACGACGACGCTGGCCCCCTGGTGGGCCACGCTTTCCACCCCGTCGTGGGAAAGTCCGTAGCCGTCTTCGAGCCTTTTGGGGATATGGTAAAAACAGTCGAGACCAACTGCACGGAAAAATGACATCAGGAGGGCAACGGAGGAAATGCCGTCCACGTCGTAGTCGCCGTAAACACACACCCGCTCCCTCCCGGCAACCGCTACCGCAAGCCTTTCGACCGCCCGGTCCATGCCGAGAAGCAGGTAAGGGTCATGGAGATCCGCAAGGGTCGAAGAAAGGAAGCGACCGGCAGCCGACGGCTCGCAAAGCCCACGGTTGACGAGAAGCCTGGCGGCAAGCGAAGATATGCCCAGTTCTTTTGTTAACCGGCCTGTCACGGCGGAGTCAGGATTCTTGACGCGCCAAAGTCGCTGACTTACCGGTTCCACACACCCTCCCGAACTTTCCTCTCCACCATCTAGTAACAAAAACCCCCCGGTTGTGCCGGGGGGTATGAAGTGCTCTATTTGGAGGCGCCGGACTTGCTCTTGAGCTGTTCGAGCATCCCCTTAATCTGCTGAGCCGTCGGGCTCGTCGGATCAATCTCCAGGTAACGGCTCCATGCCTTGATCGCCTTGTCGGGCTGCTTCAGATCCTCGGCATAGACCACGCCCATGTTGTACAAGCTCTGCAGATGTTTGGGGTCGATCTGTTGGGCCCGTTCGAAATTGGCGATCGCCTTGTCGAACGCCCCCATCTGCTTGAGCATGACCCCCTGATCCGTCAGGACATTGGGGTCATTCGGCTTCAGCTCAAGGGCCTTGCCGTATGCGTTTATCGCCTTCTGCGATTGTCCTGTGTCATAGTAATCGTTGCCGAGCTGTATCCAGGCCTGGAGGTTTTTGGGGTCCCGAGCGACGATCTTCTCTGCTTCCGTGATCCGCTTCTGGTAATCGGTGGGAGATCCTGCCCCCATCGGCACCCCGCCACCAACAGGTATGGTCTCTTTTTTGCCAGCGATGCTGAAGATCAAATACCCACCCAACATGCCGATTATTAATGCTATGAGAACAAACAGGATATTTTCTCTTTTCAAGACGGACACCTCCTTACGCCGTTGGCTTCC
>DATJLB010000323.1:0-9516 GCA_035490915.1 Geobacteraceae bacterium | reverse complement strand
CCCTGCTCTGCCGCCGTTCACTCGCACATTCCGGTGAAAACATGCCCTTCGAATATCTTGCCTGCCCCGACTGCGGGGCGAAGGTAAAATCATACCTCAATCCGATTCCCGCCGTCGATATCATCATCGAAGTTCGCGGCGGCATCGTCCTCATCGAACGAAAAAACGAGCCGCACGGATGGGCCCTCCCGGGCGGTTTCGTCGATTACGGCGAAACGCTGGAACAGACAGCCGTCAGGGAGACACAAGAAGAAACATCCCTCGCCATCCACAACCTGCGCCTGCTCGGGTGCTATTCTGATCCGCAGCGGGACCCGCGCCAACACACCATCTCAACGGTCTACGTCGCACGGGGAGAAGGGACGCCCCGGGCCGATGACGACGCGGCAGACTTGCGGGTCTTTCCCCTCTCGTCCCTGCCGACGCCTCTCTGCTTCGATCACCAGAAGATCATCGACGATTACGGACGCCTGAAGAGCATGGGATTAATCTGACGACCCGCCCTCCACGTCGTGCACGAACGACCCGCGCCACCCACACTCCCGTCTCATGATAATTTACCACGTTACTCCGACCGAGCCGTAATTACCGGACAAGCCTGATCTCAGGCTCTGCAGCCAGCAGTTGAAGCTCCCACGCATAGCGGAAAAATGTGGCGGCCCCTTCCAGGTGGCGGGGGGTAAGGTCGTAGGAAATGGCCTGCCAGTAATCGACCAGCCCCCTTTCTCCCATCCATTCCCGTTCCGCGCTCTTACCGGCGATCGCCGCATAGGAATCGTAGGCGAGCTCCTTTGCCGCCAAAAGCTGGGTGACAAGAGTCCGAACCTCGGCTGCTTTCCGCTCCACGGCCTCGCGGGTCACCATCCAGAGGGCAAACACGAATGGGAGACCGGTAAAGGCAAACCACAGCTCCCCAAGATCGTACACAAAATAATCGCGACTCCGCTGGCTTTCCCGGAGGGCGGCATCGCCGATCAGAAGGAGCGCACTGAAGGACTGCAGGGCTTCCGTAGCCGGGAGTGGAGAGCGCTCGAAACGGTTGGTGAAGCCGTACTGCTTGGCGAGAATGATCTTGAGGAGATTGATCGAGGTGTCGGATTCGGTCGTCAGCGCTATTGGCTGGTTATCCAACTCGGCAATCGGGAGACGGGAGAAGAGGAGCACGCTCTTGACCGGGCCGATGGAGCTGATGGAGATGTCGGGGAGGAGGAAATAACTGTCGGGTGAAGCGCCGTACTCGAAGGACGAGGAGGGACAGACGTCGATTTCCCCCCGGCGCAGCATCCCGTTGAGCTCTGACGGAACCCCCCTGACGAAGCGGTAGTTGCCGCAGTCGAAGTTATCCTTCAAAGCCGTGAAAATAGGGGTGCAATTGGCGTAGTCTATCTGTCCGATCCGGATCGTCACCGCTCCTCCTAAAAAACAAGGCGAGAAGTCATCTCTCGCCTTAAGATAAATATGCACCTTGCCGGACTTTCACTCTTCATCCGCAACGTACTCCTGGTAATCGTCCGCCGACATGAGCGAGGTGAGCTCTTCGGGTGATGCAACCTCCACCACCACCAGCCAGCCGTCATCGTACGGATCGTCGTTGACGGCCACAGGCGAATCCACGAGATCGGCATTCACCTCCAGGACCGTCCCGCTGATCGGCGCGTACAGCTCGGCGACCGTCTTACGCGCCTCCACCGAGCCAAAGGAGTCGTCCTGCTCCAGGTCTTCCCCTTCTTCCGGAAGTTCCAGCGCCGAAATGGCGCCCAGTTCATGCTGGGCATAGTCGGTCAGGCCGATGACCGCCCTTTTCCCCTCGACGCGCACCCAGAGGTGCTCCTTGCTGTACTTCAGTTCCTCGGGAAATTCCATTACTACCCCAAAACAGTCCTTTCAAGAAAGCTGGTGTCGATGTTCCCTTCGATGAAATCCTTATTGGCCATGATCGCCTTGTGGAGCGGGATGGAGGTTTTGATCCCCTCGATGATGTATTCGTCCAGCGCCCGTGCCATCCGCTTGATGGCGGCCTCCCGGGTGTCGGCATGGACGATCAGCTTGGCGATGAGCGAATCGTAGTGGGGAAGCACCGTGTACTGATCGTAGACGAACGAATCGACCCGGACCCCGAGACCGCCCGGCGTGTGGTACGCGGTGATCTTGCCGGGGGAAGGGGTAAATTTGACCGGGTCTTCCGCGTTGATCCTGCATTCAATAGCGTGGCCGCTGATCTTGATGTCGCTCTGCTTGTAGCGGAGTTTCTTGCCGGCGGCGGAGCAGATCTGCTCCCGGATGATGTCCACCCCGGTGATCATCTCCGTTACCGGATGCTCCACCTGGACGCGGGTGTTCATCTCCATAAAGTAGAAATTGTTGTCCTTGTCCACCAGGAACTCCATGGTGCCGGCGCTCGAGTAGCCGACCGCCTTGGCCGCCCGGACCGCCGCTTCCCCCATCGCCTTGCGGAGTTCGGGGGTGCTGGCGGTGGAAGGTGCCTCCTCGATGATCTTCTGGTGGCGACGCTGGATGGAACAGTCGCGCTCCCCCAGGTGGATGACGTTGCCGTGCTTGTCCCCGAGGACCTGGATCTCCACGTGACGCGGATTTTCGCAGTACTTCTCGATGTAGACTTCGGGGTTGCCGAAGCCGGCCTGGGCCTCCGCGCGGGCCGTGGCAAAGGCGTTCGGAAGCGCCGCCGGCGAATGGACGATCTTCATCCCCCTCCCGCCGCCGCCGGCCGTGGCCTTGATGATCACCGGAAACCCGATCTTCTTGGCGATCTTGACCGCCTCGTTGACGTCCTTCACCCCCTCCTTGGTGCCGGGAAGGATCGGGACCTGTTCCTTGATCACCGCCTGACGGGCACTGATCTTGTCCCCCATGATCCGCATGCTCTCGGAGCTTGGGCCGATGAAGGTGATCCCGCAGTTCTCGCAAATCTCCGCAAAGGCGGCGTTCTCGGAAAGAAAGCCGTACCCTGGATGGATCGCTTCAGCATCGGTCAGCTCGGCGGCGCTGATGATGGCGTTGATGTTCAGGTAACTCTGGAGGCTCGGCGGGGGACCGATGCAGACGCTTTCATCGGCAAGCCGGACATGGAGCGATTCACTGTCCGCCGTGGAATAGACCGCCACGGTCTTGATCCCGAGCTCCTTGCACGCCCTGATGATACGGAGGGCTATCTCCCCTCTGTTCGCTATAAGAATTTTATGGAACATCAATAAATATCTCCGATTAGTGAGTTTTGAGTTTTCAGTCTTGAGTTTTGAGTTACGTCTTTTAACTGAGAACTCAAACCTCAAAACTCAGAACTGCCCTTTACATCGGCTCCACCATGAAGAGGTCATCGCCGAACTCGACCGGCTGGGCGTTCTCCTTGCAGATCCGGAGGATCTTGCAGCGGAATTCCGCCTCGATCTCGTTCATCAGCTTCATCGCCTCGACGATGCAGAGCACCTGTCCCTTCTCCACGACCTGCCCGACCTCCACGTAGGGAGCGGCGTCGGGGGCGGGGGCGCGGTAGAATGTACCCACGATCGGAGAGGTAACCGCCTTTCCCTTTTCGGGCGCGGCAGCAGGAGCCGCGGCGGCTTTTTCGACCGACGCAGCGATTTGCTGCGGTGCGACTGTCTGGGGGATGACCGCAGCCGGCTGAGGCGCGTGGTACTGGATGATCTCCGGCTGAGATCCCCTCTTGATGCGGATCTTTTCCTTGGCGCTCTCCATCTCGAACTCGGAAATATCGGTTTCCGTGATCATCTTTATCAGCGACCTGATATCCTTGACATCCATATACGTGTCTCCTTTTTCATGACTTTAGGTGGTAAGGCGTTGAGTCCTAAGCTTTCCTGAAGTCTTCAACCTTCAGTCCTCAACAAAAAAACTACAGCACCATCAATTCTTTCGGGACCTTCGTCAAGAGACGACATCCGTCCTTCTCGACCAGGACCGTGTCCTCAATCCTGACGCCGCCCCAGTCGGGGATGTAGATGCCCGGCTCGATGGTGAAAACCATCCCCTCCTCGACTCTCCCTTCGTTCTTGAACGAGACGACCGGCAACTCGTGTACGTCCAGGCCGACTCCATGGCCCAGACCATGTCCGAAATACTCGCCGTACCCTTTATCGCCGATGTACCCCCGTGCCAGGCCGTCCAGCTCCTTAAACGTCACTCCCGGCCTCACGGCATCCATCGCCCGATCGTGGGCATCCTTGACGATACCGTAAATTTCCCGCTGACGAAGATCCGGCTCTCCGACGGCAACGGTTACCGTCTCGTCGGAATGGTAGCCCCGATACACCGCGCCGAAATCGAGGGTGACCAGCTCTCCGGCGTCGATCTGCCTGTCGCCGGCTTTTCCATGAGGAAGCGCGCCCCGTGGGCCGGAGGCAACGATAAAATCGAAGGACCTGTCGTCCGCCCCCGCCCGCTTCATGGCGAACTCCATGGCAAGGGCGATCTCGCGCTCCACGGCGCCCGGCCTGATCTGGGAGAGAACGTCGAGCAGGGCGGCAGAGGCGATGGACGCGCTCTTCTCGAGAAAGTCGATCTCGTCCGAGTCCTTGATCAGGCGCAGTTCGTCGAGTTCGCTGCCGATGGGAACGAAGTCGACCTCGGGCAACGCCTCCGCAATGGCCCGGAACTGAGCGACCGTCGTATGTTCCGCATCCACCCCGACTCTCTTGCCCCCCTCTCCTTTCAGGAGTGAGGCGACCCCCTCCGTCTTCCCCCGGTACTCCCTCACCTCCAGGCCGCCAACTTCGCGCGAGGCCTGTGTGGTGTAGCGGGAATCGGTGAGGAACCACCCCCCTTCGCGCGTCACCACCAGCGCCCCGTCACTCCCGGTAAAACCGGCGAGATACCTGATAGTGGCAAGGCCGAAGAAGAGCAGGGCGTCTACGTCGAATCTCTCCAGACACCCTCGGGCGGAAAAAATTCTGTTTGTTCTAGCACACATCGAGTCCTTATGACAATCCTTTTTTAATATGGTTAAAAAGCGCCCTGAGGCCCAGCAGATAGCTCTCCTCTCCGAAGCCGGAGATCTGCCCCAGGGCCACTGCCGCGATGTAGCTCCGCGTCCTGAACTTCTCGCGGCCGTGGATATTCGAAAGATGAATCTCCACCGTCGGGAGGGCGACTGCGGAGATGGCGTCCCGAATGGCGACGCTCGTATGGGTGTAGGCAGCGGGATTTATCAAGATGCCGAGGCAGGAGCCGGCGGCGGAATGGATCTTGTCGATCAGGGCACTTTCCGCATTCGACTGGAAAATCTCCAGCTCGACCCCCAGGTCACCGGCCAGCGCCAGCAGAGCGGCATCGATCTCGGCGAGGGTCACTTTCCCGTACACGCCCGGCTCACGGCTTCCCAAAAGGTTCAAGTTCGGTCCATGGAGCACGAGAATTTTCACCGCAGCGCCTCCGCAAGCTTGGGTGCATCACGCTTCAGGAGGTAGCGCCCCTTGCCGAAGTTTCCGTCCCTATCCATCACGAAAACGACAAAAAAGTCGTCGTTGACGGGCCGAACGACGACGCGAGTGAGCCCGGTGTTAACGGATATTTCATCCATTGCCCCGGTTTTGAGCACCTCGACGGTCCGTCTGATCTCCTTCAGGAGGGTCGCGTATTCCACCGACAGCAACTGAATGTCCAGAGGGAGATCCTCCCTGATGTATTCATCGATCGGGATACCGTCATAGCCCATGATGACCGCACCCTGACCCCCCTCAACATTCTCTACCAGCCCGCGCAGAATCCCCCTGAACGACATCACCGCCTCCTTCTGATTGTATCAAGCCATCGCTCCAATGTCTCGATCACCCTGTCTTCCGAAACGGCCGCCGGCATCTCAGCTTCAAACGGGACCCGGTCGACGACAGCCGATGCAACGATATCCTTCTCACCGGCTGGCTCACCTTCCGGCATACCGTTCACGCCTTCGGCCGTCTCTTCAGCCGCTTCTTCAGCAGCCGCCCGTGACAGCTCGTCGACCCGTTTTCTCAGGTCGGCGTTGTCCGGATCTGCGTTGAGCATCTCCTGGTATATCTTCACGGCATGGGACAAAAAACCCTGGGACACATAGAGTTCCGCCAGAGTACTGGTCGATATCGGATTCTTCGCTTCGGCTGCAGCATCGGCACCGTCCTCCGGCGGTTCGGACTGCCCCAATGAAACAGAAAAATCGTCTTCGTCGATCAGATCCTCATCGGTAAGGTCTTCGATGATTTCCAACTCCTCCAGGTCAACCTCGTCGCTTGTCAGCGAGTCAAGGAGTGCCTGACTCTCGTGGTCATCGGGGTTCTGGGCAAGAATAGACCGCAATGCCTTGCAGGCAGCGGCAGTATCACCCTGCTCCTGGTAGAGGAGACTCAACAGTTTCAAGGCAAGCAGATTGTCCGGCGTTATGTTGATCACCCGTTCGAGCGCCGCCCGGCTCTCGGCTTTCATCCCGTTTTCGAAGTAAGCCCTGCCGAGGGCCATGATCCCGCCGACATAGTCCGGATGGAGTTCGCACCCCCGCTTTGCCGTGGCAACGGCGTCATCCAGGTTTCCCGTCTTGCGGTACAGTTCTGCCAGGGGAGCAAAACAGTAGGAGGCCGGTTCCTTCGCCAGGGTATCCTCGTACTTCTTGATTTCCGCCATGACAGATGCGGAGTCGCGTTCCATCGTCATCCTCCAATGCCGGCGAGTTTAACCAGGGCGTCGATGTCGGCCACTCTGTCGATATGAAAGGCGCCGACCCCCTTATTGAATACAAAACTGAGCCCCCTGTCCCGGACCTTCTTGTCCCGCAAGAGCGCATCCTTGTACGATGCGGCATCAAAAGAGGGAAGCGCCGTCGGCAGGCCAAGCCTCTCGAGCAGGTGTATAATCCGCTCCGTGTCGCGCCGGTCCGCATGCCCCATCCGTTCGGAGACCTTTGCCGCCTGAACCATGCCGATAGCGACCGCCTCGCCGTGAGTATATTCCCGGTAACCGGTCAGTGTTTCCACCGCGTGGCCGAACGTGTGGCCATAGTTGAGGACGGCGCGGAGGCCGGTTTCCCGTTCGTCCTGGGCGACGATTGACGCCTTCAGCATGCAGGAGCGCTTGATGACCTCAAGCAGGATGTCCTTGTCACGGGCGCGCAAGCTGTCCGCATTGGCGGAGATGACGTCGAACAGCTCGCCGTCCAGGGAAACACCGTACTTGACCACTTCCGCCAGCCCCCCCCGGAACTCACGCTCTGGCAGGGTATTCAGTGTAGCCACGTCGATCAGCACCACGGCAGGCTGGTAAAAGGCGCCGATGAGGTTCTTTCCCTTTTCGTGGTTGATCCCGGTCTTTCCCCCCACGCTGCTGTCAACCTGGGCCAGAAGAGTCGTCGGCAGCTGGATGAACGGAATGCCGCGCAGGTAGGTGGCTGCGGCAAAGCCGGCAACGTCCCCCACCACGCCGCCGCCGAGCGCCGCAACGAAGGAACCCCGGTCCAGTCTCCCCTCAATGAGCTCATCATAGATCCCCTTCAGGGTTTCGATGTTCTTGAACTCTTCGCCGTCGGGAATCTCGACCTTGTGCACGGAAAAACCGCTCTGGGCGAACGCTTCCCGCACCGGCTCAAAATAGAGAGCGCCAACGGTCGGATTGGTGACGACCGCAACCTTGTTCCCGAGGTTGAGTTCACGGCAGAGCTTCCCCGTCTCCGTCAGGACGTTGTGCCCGAACAGGATGCGGTAGCTCCGCTCCCCCAATCCTACTGTAATGGCATCCACAAACAGCATCCTTTTTTAATCATACTAAAATTTACTACTCTATCTTCTTTCATTTTACTGTGGGAGTCAATTCTTATGTCGACCCCCACATGGAATAAATACCAAGGAATTAACTGACGAGCCGAGCGGTCTCTTACTACGTCTTTCAATTTTATGTGTTGCTGCCCAAACCGCGAAGGATTGGAAATCGACCGTCAATCGACTTTCGTAATTGGGCCTGGATTATGATCCGTCACATAACCATCAGCGGCAATGTAATCGGTTGGAAATAACCAACAGCCAGTGTGGTGACAACTCCAGTGTCATATCTATCTTTCTAATTCTATGATTATACGTGACGTTAAAAAGTCTTCAAATAGTCGAGATAGCTCTCGTAGTTGCGCCAAATCTCTTCCATGGAATCGCCGCCGAACTTTTCCTGAAACATGCAGGCGATCTCGATTGCCACGACCGCTTCGGCCACTACCGAGGCAGCCGGCACGGCGCAGACATCCGACCGTTCCACTGCCGCCTCGAACGGCTCCTTGGTCACGATGTCCACCGACTTGAGAGGCTTGTACAGGGTCGGAATCGGCTTCATGGCCGCCCGGACGACTATCTCCTCGCCGTTGCTGATCCCCCCCTCGATTCCACCGGCATTGTTGGACTTCCGGTAGAAACCGGAAGCCTCGCCATGAAGGATGCGGGACGAGTCGTAGTAGATCTCGTCATGGACCCGGGAGCCGGGGCTGCGGGCGGCCTCGAACCCTACGCCGATCTCCACCCCCTTGATCGCCTGAATGCTCATGAGCGCCATGGCAAGACGGGCATCGAGTTTCCGGTCCCACTGCACATGGCTGCCGAGCCCGACAGGGACGCCCGAAACGACGACCTCGACGACCCCGCCGAGGGTATCGCCCGCGTCCTTCGTCCGGTCGATCAGGGCCTTCATCTCCCCCTCGGCTGCGGTGTCCCAGGTGAAGAGCACCGAGGCGGCCGCTTTCTCCCTCAGTATCGCCAAGGGGAGGTTTGGGCGCTCCGCCTTGATTCCGCCAAGCTCCGACACGAAGCCGCTGACAACTATGCCGAACCGGCCGAGAAATGCCTTGGCCACCGAGCCAACCGCCACGCGGACCGCTGTTTCCCGGGCGCTCGACCTTTCGAGAATGTTCCGCACGTCCCGGTGGTCATACTTCATCGCCCCCGGGAGGTCGGCATGCCCCGGCCGGGAACGGGTGACCCGGATCTTGTCGTCCCTGTGCCGGGCATGGGGTGACATCTTCTCGTTCCAGTTCACCCAGTCCCGGTTTTTCACGCAGAGGGTGATGGGCGAGCCGATAGTCTCCCCCCAGCGCACCCCCGAGAGGATCTCCACCGTGTCCTTCTCTATAAGCATCCGCCCGCCGCGGCCGTAGCCGCACTGGCGGCGGGCGAGGTCGTTGTTGATCGTCTCTTCGGAAAGTTTGAGGCCGGCAGGAATCCCTTCCAGGATCGCGGTCAGTTGCGGTCCGTGGGATTCGCCGGCGGTGAGGTAACGCAGCATGTTGTCTCCCTAATCCTGGAAAGGAAAAATGTTAACATCTCCTTCAAGGCTTGCGGAATTTTCTACCCTGAAACAGTAAACAAATGCCAGGGACCACCCTGGCATTGTTTGAATCCATGAAGACAACGCTTGCTCAACCAAAGGGCCGCGCGCAGTTCTTATCCATTCTCGTCTTCGTACAATTAATGAGTCACAAAGAGCGTGGTGCCAGTAGTTGCCGAAACATCGGTCCCTGTATTAATTTCTTGTCCTTTGAAC
>DATJLB010000322.1:0-3763 GCA_035490915.1 Geobacteraceae bacterium | reverse complement strand
AGACGAAGGCGGTAGCGAAACTCAAAAGCCCGAATTTCTCCGGCCCAAGGTAGCGGGTGACCCAGATACTGACAAGAAGTCCTGCTCCCATTCGGACAATATTGTCAACAAACAGCCATCCGGTATTCCCGATGGCCTTCTGCAGGTCGTGACGCCCTTCGAGCCTTTGCCGGATGAAAGCCGGCAAGTATCTGATCCAGCTCTGGTTCATGTCCCGGAAATTGGCCCCTTCAATCTGCCCAATCGGCAAGACTGCATCTGGCATCAACAATAAAAAGGGTGAAAGGTCCAGACTGCGTTTAACCCTCCACCCATTTATTTGTCTAGCCGAATCGATGAACGAAGCGCCGGCTACGATAACCGGCTGAATATATTAGCTTATGATAGCAAATTCACTTCCCGAGCGTCAACGTATTTGTCAGCGAGGGAGAATCCGAAAGCCTCTTCCAAGCCGCTCTCCGCACACTTCTGCGATGCACTCCGCGTCCCGGCCCTTCGGTACGCCGTGCCGTCATGGTCATCACTTCGTCTTCTTGAACGAGTCTTCCCCGAGGACCATGGTGTCCTTCCCTTCAAGCCGCCCCTGTGCCGCCGGCGCCTCGGTATTCCCCGGCATGAACGCTTCCACCCTGAACTCGTTCTTGTCGAGCATCGACCACTTGAACGGGATGTCGGCAGGCAGCTTGGGATTGGTGTTCTGATGGATGACGCCGGTATTGTCGTTCCTGAATTCCATGCTGCTCGCGGTCTTTTCGTTCGTCCAGGTCCCGATCAGCTTCGTTTCCGGCTTGCTGCACCCCAGAACGGTTGCCAGCAAAAAAAGCACCGCCCAGCTTTTTCTCCCCAAAAATCTCATTGTCCCCTCCGTTCCTTTGTATGTATGTTCCGAGCTACCGAATCGCTTCCCCCAGCTGTTTCAGTGCATCCTTAGCCCCGGCATGCCCTTGGGTGGCGGCCTTGCGGAGCCAGACCAGGGCCTCGGCACGGTCCTGCCGGACCCCCGATCCTTTAAGATAGCACTCTCCGAGTTGGTACTCCGCATCGGCATGCCCCTTGTCGGCGGCCCTGTGGAGCCATTCCGCCCCCTCGAACTCGTCTTTCGCGACACCGTCGCCGTTCTTCATCATCATCCCCAGCCGGTAGCCGGCCTGGGGGTCTCCCTGCTGGGCCGCCTTGCGGAACCATTTGAACGCCTCCCGCTTGTCCTGTCGGACATCCTGGCCGAAATAGTACATTTCCCCCAGTCCGTATTGTGCCCGGACATGACCGTGCTCGGCATCCTTTCGGAACCAGCGGGCCTTGAACCCTTCTGTCCGCTGATTGATGAGGTCGAGGCTGTGCTTCGCTTCCGCGTTCCCCTGGTCGGCCGCCTTCTTGTACCAGTCGGCTGCTTCGTCCACGTTCTGCTCGACCCCGTCCCCCTCCTCGTACATGATGCCGAGGTTGTACTGCGCATCCGCATAACCCGCCCTTGCCGCTTTGAGGAACCAGCGCACCGCCTCCCGCTTGTCCTGCTGGACCCCCTCCCCCTTGAAGTACATCAGGCCGAGGAAGTTGAGGGCCTCGGGGCTCCCGTCGGCCTTGTATTCCGTGATCGCTGTCTCGAAATCCCCTTCCTGGTACGCTTTCTCGGCGTGCGCGAAATCGGCCCGCACCGGCGCGGCCGGCACGACGCACAGCGTGAACAGTCCCGCCACCATGACTGCCAGTGTCCGTTTCCTCATGATCCGCCCCTCCATAAGCGGGCAGGCTGGGGCGTCATTTCGCCTCCAGGGCCTTCAGCGCATTCTTGGCCCGTTCATTCCCCTGCCCGGCTGCCTTGCGCACCCAAGAGAGCGCGACCTCCCGATCCTGCCGCACCCCGTCACCGTATAAGTACATCAGGCCGATGTTGAACTGCGCCATGCTGTTCCCGCCGTCAGCCGCCTTCATGTACCAGTTAAGCGCCGCCTGCTTGTCCTGAGGGATGACCCCGTCCCCTTTCGCATACAGGGAGCCGAGCTCGAACTGGGCATCGGCGTACCCTCCGTCGGCCGCCTTGCGGAACTGCCGCGCCGCCTCGGCCACATTCCTCGGAACGCCGGTCCCCTTATAGTACATAAGTCCCAGGTAGTACGCGCTCTTGGGGGTGTCGCTCGCCGAAAACTTCGCCAGGGCCGTCGCATAATCTCCCTGCTTGTAAGCCTCCTCCCCGGCATCCTGGGCTCTGCACCCTTGCACGACTATACCTATGATACACCATATACCGACCAGCATCCAGCAACCGTACCGTTTCATCCGCCCTCCGTCCTTGTGCCCGGGTGAGGCCGCCCCGAAGCCTTCCCGCAGGAAGGCTATCTGCCCGTCCCGCCAGCGCAGCCACTCCTGCTTATAAACTGCTCCAACTGTTCCCCGAGGAGAGGATCGAGCCGGCGGAGCACCGCCAATTCCCGCTCGGCCCCCGGGAGATCCCCCCCCAGACAATACGCCACGCCGAGGTTGAAATGAGCCGCGGGCTTGTCGGGATCTTTGGCGATGACCGCAGTCACGAGTTTTTCGGCTTCCGCCGGTTTCCTCAGCTTGATATAAGCCGCCGCCAGATTGATCGCGGCATCATCGTAATCGGGCTTCAGCTCCAGGGCGCGCTGGAAGAGGGGAATGGCATCGTTCACGCGGTCCGGATAGAAAAGATAGACCCGTCCCAGGTTATAGAAGGCCTCGGCGTTGTTCGCGTCGAGGGCCACCGCCCGCTGCAGCACCGCCATCGCCTCTTCCTTCCGGTCGGTGTCGGCCAGCGACAGCCCCAGGTTGTTGTACCCCCGCGACTTGTTGGGGGACTTGCTGACCACGTCCCGCCAGAAGGTGATGCTATCCCCCCATACCTCGTTACGCTTGATCGTCGCCGCGCCAAGGAGAACGATCGTCGCCAGGGTCGCACCGATGACCCACTTCCCCGCGACTCGCCCGGAGAGTCGCTCGGCAAGGGTTACCATGAAGGTCGCCGTGGCAATCGCAACCCCGACGAAAGGTAGGTAGACCCGGTGCTCGTAGATGACGTCGACGATCGGAATGACACTCGATTCCACTGCAAGGGTCAGAAAGAACCAGAAAATGCCGAATGCGACCAGGCGCAGCCAGCGGGGTCCGGTCCGGGAACGGAAAAGGAGATAGGCCGCCCCCCCCACGATGCCCAAAAGAAACAGAAACGAGGCGAGCACCGGGGGGTCGGCCATGGAACGGTAGAAGGGATAGTCGTAGTCCAGGGTCTGGCCGACCGGAAAAACGAGCAGCCGCAAGTAGGTGACGATGACCCGGAACTGGGTGAACAGGTATTCCGGGCGCGACAGGAGGGCCTGGTTCTGGGTTACCCTGCTGACATCGGTGATGACTTCTCCGGCGGGCTTGCCGATGTTGAGCATGGTGAAGGGAATGATCAGCAAGCAGGCCATGAACGGGAGGAGCAGCAGGACCCGGCGCCGGGTCTGCCCCCGGAAAAACAGGCATTCGTACAGGGCTATGGCAACCGGCAGGGTAAAGGCGTTTTCCTTGGTCTTCATCGCCAGCACGACCGCTGCCAACGCCCCGACGTAGAGGACGCCCCCCATTGTCCGGCGCCCCTCGCCGGACACCCTCAGCCACGCATAGAGCACCATAGCCAGCAGGAAGAACAGGGTCATGAGTGACGTGAGCCGCTGCACGATATAGGTCACCGCCTGCGTCTGCACCGGATGGACCACGAAGAGAAGTCCCGCGAACAGCGCAATTCGCCGCGACACGGGAGAAG
>DATJLB010000321.1:0-5261 GCA_035490915.1 Geobacteraceae bacterium | reverse complement strand
GAAGCCTGTCGGAGTGAGTGCCGCGGCAGGCGGGGTGATGGTTGACCGGTCTGCCACTGGCAGTGCACAGGGAGCGGGAGCCTGGGCCCGCATCTTCTCATGGGCACGGCTGGCCGCCGGGGCGCTTACAGCAGTGGCCTCCGTCGCGCTTCTCATCTATTTCCTGAAGCTCTTTATCCCGGCATTCATTGCCAGGGGCACCGCCGTAAAGACAGAAAGCGCCAAACACAGCACCTCCCGGTCTCCCAAACCGAGGCACACCTCAGAAAGTGCTTCTCTCACGCCCGACGCCGGAAAAGATGGCGCCATGGCGGCGGGTAGCGACAATAAAAACAGCGCTTCCGAGCCGACAGCTGACGTGCAAACCATCGGCAGTGGCGTTTCACAGATGCCGGCCGACGAGCCGCCCGCGGCGCTTGACGACGTGCAATCAGCCGCTGTCACGCAGGCAGAGAAATGTGGCAATGGGCAAACTGCAACCATCAGACAGGCTGCCGAACGGGGAGATGTCACGGCACAAGGATGCCTCGGCTCTTTGTACGTGACAGGGACGGGGGTTCCGCAGGATTACGGCGAGGCGGCACGGTGGTATCGTAAGGCTGCCGAACGCGGCGTAGCAAGCGCACAAGTGAATGTCGCCCGCCTGTATGCTTCCGGCAAGGGAGTTGCCAAAGACATGAGAGAAGCGGTCAAATGGTACCGGAAGGCGGCCAACCAGGGGGATGCAGAGGCGCAACGAGCCTTGGAAATCTGGACGGCACAGTAACCAGATCTCTTCGTCTGCGGTGCAACCGGCAGCCGGACCCGATAAAAGGCCCGGTCTCCGACCGCACCTCCAAAGGCAATTTCCCAAGGAGTCAGATACGCGGCCGGCGGAGAGGGGATCCGGTGCGGGAAAGCTTGTCCTGGTACATGCGATGGTCGGCCGTTTTCAGGGCTTCGAGGACCTCACAGGTGTTCTTCGCCGTGGCAATTCCCAGGGAAAGCTTGATGGGGGTTTCGTGACTGTCGTTCCAGAGGGCCTGGCTCTCCCGGATGCGTGCCAGCACCTCCCCGACCGCCTCCTCGTCAGTATCGGGGAGAAGCACGGCGAACTCATCGCCGCCGATCCGTGCCACTACGTCTTCGCCGCGAAATGCGTCCCTGAGAAGCAGCGCCGCCTGTTTCAACTGGAGATCTCCCGCTTCGTGCCCCAGCGTGTCGTTGATCACCTTCAGGTCGTCCAGATCTGCCATGACAATGCTCAGCGGAAAGTGCCGCCCACGCTCCAGCTTCACCAGTTCCTGCTCAAAGTAGAAGCGGTTGTAGAGTCCGGTCAGAATGTCATGAGAGCTCATGAACCTGAGCTTTTCTTCCGTCTGTTTCCGCTCGGTGATATCCCGGACGACCTCGATCCCGGCGATCACCCTCCCCTCGGGATCCTTCAGGGGGGAAACGGTGATTTCCAGGTGCATCGTCCGCTGGCCGATGGTGCAGCTCCTCTCCACGGTGTGAATGCTCTCATCCAGAAAGGACCCTGCCATGTAACAGTCGCCGCACACGGAATCCCGGCCGGCGTAGGCCTGATAGCATCGTTCCCCGCAGTGGTCCCCCATCATGTCCTTATGAATCCGGTTCTGGTAGATAATCTTGAAGGAGGTGTCCTGGATGCTGATGCCGTCTCCGATAGCAGCAATGATCGCGTCGGCCTTCGCCTTATCCTCTTCGAGCCCTGCAATCGTGGCTTTGAGGGTCTCTTCCGCAAGTTTGCGCCCGGTGACATCTCTCAGAAATGCCACCCTGACCGTTTCCCCCCCCCAATCCGATTCTGCTGTCTCCACGTCCACGGTCACTGTCGAGCCGTCTTTCCGATGGATGACGAACTCAGTGCCGTCTGCTGCCGGGACGAGATACTCGCCGGGAGTTCCGAGCAGGTCGACCGCCGAGCGACCGAGGAGCTTTTCCGCCGCGCTGTTGACAAACCGCACCGTTTCGCTCCGGTCGACGATGACGACGCCGGTGGTGCACTGCTCGATGATCGTGGCAAACCGCGACCGACAAGGCTCCGATTTCAGGTCGCAATGAAAGAAATGGGAGTAGTGCATTGTTCCGTTCCCGAAAGCGTAATTGAGATACCACACACCGGGTAAACAGCCGCCACTACAAAATTATTACTAAGTGATTTTTATTGCCTTCCGGCAACCATTGTGCTACCTTGACGCCCATCACATAAACAGAACTTCATGTCACCGTACTCACACAACAACAAACACTTTTAACTACCCTGCATCAAAAGCAATAAATGTACCCAGAAAATACACTCACGGGAACCGACCTTTATGACCCGAGATATTTATCACTCAGAAATACTTCTTTCCCACCGGATAAAACAGCTCCGGCAGGCACGGGGCTTGACCCAGAAGGCTTTTGCTGATTCATTGGGCATAGTGCAGGGGTATTTAAGCGGCATTGAGCGTGGCCAAAAAATTCCCTCCCACACCCTGCTGATGGCCATCTGCCACGTTTACGGCGTGCAGGAAGAGTGGTTATGTGGGGGAAATGGCGCAACATCTGGGGAAATGACGCCGTCAAATCCCGGGTGTATGGCCGGAACGGCAGCGGGCATTCCCCTGCTCAAGGGGATCCCGGAAGGATTCCCGGAGCGGTTCGCCAAAGAGAACGTCAGCTGCAAGATCTGCCTGCCGGATATAACCGACGGGTGTTTCGCCATTATCGCCGAGGGAGACTTCATGGCGCCGACCATCAGAGACGGAGACCTGGTGATCTTCAAGCCGGGCGGGGCGATCGAGAATCGCAGCATCGTCCTTGTGTTCAACAAGTGGGAAGAAGCAATTTTGCGGAGGTGCCGGGTCAAGGGGGGTGATGTCTATTTTTCCGCAGAAAACTCAACATATGCCCCTTTCAAGGCCAATGCCGACACGAGGATACTCGGCACCGTCGTCGACATCTGGAGAAAGGTGAAGATATGAAACCGGATATGCTCGACATTGAGCGGGTCTTCGTCGAAGCCGACTGCCTGTTCACCCCGCAGGACGTAGAGGCGGCGCTCGGTCGGATGGCCTCCGCCATCACGCATCGCCTGGCCGCAGCCAACCCGGTCGTCCTGTGTGTCATGCAGGGTGGCCTAATCGTCACGGGCCGGCTCCTTTCCATGCTTCGCTTCCCCCTGGAAGCGGGATACCTGCACGCCACGCGGTACGGCCACGAATTCTGCGGGAGCCACCTGGACTGGCGGGTCCGTCCGACCGAAGACCTGCGTGGCCGGACCGTCCTTCTTGTGGATGACATCCTCGACGAGGGGGCCACCCTGGCAGCCATCATCGACTACTGCACCGCCGAGGGGGCCACGGAAGTTCTGACCGCCGTGTTGGTCAACAAGGGACATGACCGTAAAGCCCGACCGGGGCTGACCGGCGACTTCGTCGGCCTGGTGTCGCCCGACCGCTTCCTGTTCGGCTGCGGAATGGATTACAAGGGGTATTGGCGCAATGCGCCCGGGATCTACGCCGTAAAGGGCTTATAAGGGCGCCCGCCCGAAATATTCACGGAACGCCGCAACGACGGCGGAGACGTCGTCCGCCGTGATGTCCAGATGGGTCACCAGGCGGAGCCGCCCCCGGCCGGCGACCAGAATGCCGCGCTCCTTCAGAAAACGGGAGAGCGGCTCGACAACCGGTTCCGCAACCCGGACAAAAACCATGTTGGTCTGGACCGCCGCGTGGTCCACGTCGATCCCTGCAACCTCAGCCAACCCCCGGGCCAACTTCCGCGCGTTCTCGTGATCTTCGGCCAGCCGCTCCACGTGATCAGACAGGGCGACGATTCCTGCTGCCGCCAGCACCCCGGCCTGGCGCATGCCGCCACCCAGCATCTTCCGCCAGCGACGGGCGGCCGCCACCAGTTCGCGGCCACCGCAGAGCACCGAGCCGACCGGGGCGCCGAGCCCTTTCGACAGGCAGACGGACACGGAATCGACGTGCCGGGCGATCTCCCGGACCGGCACCCCCTGGCTGACGGCGGCGTTGAATACGCGGGCACCGTCCAGGTGCAGGGCAATCCCCCGCTCCCGGGCAAAGGCCCGGGCCCGCGCCAGGTAGTCGAGCGGAAGCACCTTTCCCGCCTGGGTATTCTCCAGACAGAGAAGACGGGTCCGGGCGAAATGGGGATCGGTGGGCTTGACGGCAGCGGCCACCTTTACCAGATCGAGGGTGCCGTCCGGCTCGAACTCCAGCGGCTGGGGCTGGATGCTCCCGAGCACCGCCCCCCCTCCCCCCTCATACCGGTAGCAGTGGGCGTCCTGGCCGGCGATGTACTCATCCCCGCGGCCACAGTGCGCCATGAGCGCCAGAAGATTCGACTGGGTGCCGCTCGCGACAAAGAGGGCCGCCTCCATGCCGACCATCTCCGCAGCCTGCGCCTCCAGCCGGTTCACCGTCGGGTCCTCGCCGTACACATCGTCGCCCACCTCGGCGGCTGCCATGGCCGCGCGCATCTCGGGCGTGGGGCGAGTTACGGTATCGCTGCGGAGATCGATCAACTCAATTGCTTCAGGCACGGCTATTCCTTTCGGGCTTTCAGTTCGTAGTTCTTAGCTCACATTGTTGGCGCCCACTCATGGAGGCGCTGTGAACTACTCACTACGAACTGTGAACTGTCTCTAGGGTATTTGGTTCATCGGCAACGCCATCACCGGAGTCACCTTGCCGTTGTTGAGAGCGTAAGCCCACAGACCGTGGAAGGTCTGACGCAGGGCCGGCTGCGCCTTCAGGAATGCGCTCATCACGGCAGCGGCCTCGGTTCGCTGGGCTGCAGGATCGGTTACGCCGGTCGATTCGTAGTTGATGCCGAGATCGGGTTCGCGCAGTGATGCGTCGAAATGCACGTTGTCGATCTTGAACGTGCGATCGCCGGAAGTCACGGAGTAAGGGAATGCCGGAGCGTTTTTGATCTGCGAGAGTTCCTGGTCAAGGCGTTCCAGGTTCGGCGACGTGATGAAGTCCACGGGCAGCAACAGGTAGCGCGCAGCCTGATAAGCATAGTAAGCGGCCCACGGAGAATCCGATCTGGCCATCTCTCGCGCGCGCTGCCAATACCACACGCCGTCGTGGCCGCCCAGCATGGCGGGACGAATGAACACGCCACCCAGCTTCCATGCGTTGCCATCGAGGCCGAGAATAAACGTAATCTGCGCGATGATTCCCGACCCTGCGCCGCCCGCTGCAGTTCCAGTCACATAGCTCTGGACGACTCCGAACTTTCCC